>NZ_JAKRLB010000017.1:0-63118 GCF_022664405.1 Micrococcus luteus
GCTCGGCGTGAGGCCCTGCAGGTGTGGGTGAACCACTACAACTACCATCGGCCTCATACCTCCTGCGGGGACGCCCCGCCAACCTCGTTGGCCCCGGCACGAGTCAACAACGTCATGACCTCTTACAACTAGGTTGCCCGGTAGCAACTTGTCGAAGTCGTGGACGCGCAGGTCTCCTACTCCGCTTCGATCGAGCACCTCCGCCACGTAGGATCCGATGCTGCCGGCGCCGATGACTGAGACTGACTTCTTGCGAAGGGCGGGGGCATGCCAACCGGCGCGGCGTCGTTGCGCTTGTGCTCTCTCTGCGACGGAGATGTAAGTGAGAGGGGCCTTGTCCTCGAGCCAGAACCCTATATAGCCGTCGCCCGCTCCTCGTCGGTAGCGCATGGCGACCAAAAGGGGCCGGCCAGTCTCCAGGAACTTGCCTATAGCTGGTCTGTCGCTTCCACAGGCAGCAACGAGGTCGGATGGTGAGATCACCGGCTTTGCGAGTTCACCGAGGTCGATCGCAACACCGTTCAGGAAGCGGTCGGGTTTGCGGTTCTTCCGCCGAGCCCCCTGTTGGCCAGGTGTCGCAGCTGGAGGAGGAGGCGTCTTCGCCCGCTTGACGCGCATCACTCCGTGAGCGTCTGGCAGCGATGATATGAACCATCCGGGTGAGAGACCGTCCCAGCGGTCAATCAGTAGTGAAGGGTGCACGGTGGAGCCGTTGACTTTGAGGAAGCGAGGCTGGTGGTAGGCCTCCAGATCGAGTTGGGGGGAGTCCTTGATCCACCCGGCGGCGTCGTTGGCGATCCAACTCTCGATGCGTTCGATGAGAATCGTTGGGTCGAGCCAAGGAATGCCTGCCTGGCCCTCCTCGGTCCAGAGGCAGAGGATCCCTTCCGGTCCGCTATGCCATCCGAGGTCTGTGGCCCTGTCGGGCAGGGACACGTTCGGCGGAGAGAAGGGATAGCTCGGCTGCAGCGTCACCCGCACCAGCTCACGTCGGGGCCCCAGCCGACCGGTCCATTCCCACTCAGTAGGGAGGTCGCCTGAGTGCTGGGTGCGGAAACCTCGCCGGTTCAGTCCCTCGTCGAGGCGGCGGACGGCCGTATCCAGGAAATCACGTGTGGCATCGTTCATCCGAACGTGGGAGAGTCACCGCTGGGCAGGCTAGCGTAGCCGGGGCGCACACTCGCGGCTTGCTCCGTCCCAGCCGACCGCGGAAGCAATGGGAAGACTGCTTCGCCCTCGGTGGTCAGTCCTAACAGTTCATGGAAGGCCTGCGCTGCGGCGTGGTCGTCTATCTCGTCCAGGGCGACGCGAGCACTCGTAGCAGCATGCTCCCACGCAGCTACAACAGCTTCCAGCTCTTCTGTCGTGGCCCGTACATGCAATTTCTGCCCAGGGACAGCAGGGTTTAGAAGTGGCGCGCTGCCGTCGGCATGGGCACGTAACAGCGGCACCATCGCCTCCAGTGCCACGGTGTAGTACTCCGCAATGGAGGACGGTAAGTCGGGGGCTCCTTCCGTTGGGATGTTCTGGAAGGCGTGGAAAGCGGCAACCTCAACAAAGAATCCACCCGGTTTCGCAGTCCCCATCAAAGCGCGACGCGTCTGGCGGAGCAGCTTCACCGTAGGAACGTACTTCTTATCGTGTGTAGCGTTGCATCCGCTGGTGAGTTCATTGAAGCGAAGGGGATGGGTCGTCTCCCAACCCTCCCCCTTATTAGGGATTTCCCATAGGTCCCCGACAGGTCGTGCTGGCACGACGTCGACGTGAAGGTCATAGACCGGGAAGTCCACCTTCACCGACCGGTCGTTGCGCGATACTCGATCGCCGTATTCTTCGGAGAGGGCGGAGAGGAACCGATCAAGCAAGTCTTGAGGGTCAACATCTACAGGCAAGTCCGGCAACTGACAGAAGACGTCCGCATCCTTGACGCGTCGGATCGAAACCTGCCTCCGGTAGGAGCCGATGAGGAGCGTCTCCAGTCCCCAATCCTTGAAATCTTCCCTGGAATTGAGCACGCGTCGTACCTCTTCGTGTGCTTCAGCAGCATGTTCGGCATCCTCCGCTGGCTCGATTGCTGCCAAGGCATCTCGAAATTGTTTGCTCAAGACTGCCATGAGGCCCCCTCCCGCTGACCTTCAATCAGCACTAGTAAGTGGGCTTCAGGATAGCGCGCACATGGACCCGGTGGATGGCCGCAGGTGCTCGGGACTACTCGGTAGCTGGTCCCCAAAGGGCCGGTGCGACTTCGAGGGCATCTTGGCCGTGGGCGGGCCATATTGCCCTGGAAGCGAGCGTAGTGGTCATGGATGCCGCTTCGACTGTGCGGCCGAAGTCGCGGTTTGTCGACTGAGAAGGTCCGACCTTTGCCACCGGGGCTGGTCCTTCCACCCCATTCGTCGTACCGGACGGGGTTACGAAGCCCTCTCTGCGTAACGGGCGAAGAGCAACTCCTGACGCTCGAGCTCTGTGCGGCATCGCCGCGGGGCGCCCATGATCCGGTCCATCACGGTGTCCAACCCGTCGTGGGCTCTCACCAGGACCGGGTCCATGCCCAGGGGCGCGTAGTGCTGGGCCAGGGAGCGTCCGGGATGGAGGGCCCGGGCTTCGAGGACTTTCTGGCCGGCCTTGGCTAGAGAGGCTCGGTCCTTGTCGATCAAAGCAGGAAGGGGGAAGCCGTTCCAGGTGATCGTGCTGGAGAACGAAATGCGGGACTCCAGCCGTCCTCCGACGGTCTTCATCCAGGTGATGAACATCGAGGAGGAGGCCACGGCGAAGACGATGCCGTCGGGGTCCACGGCACCGTAGACCTTGTTGGAGATGATGACGTCGGGCTCGAAGTGGGCCACGGGCAGGTAGGCGCGCCCCTCACTGCTGACTTCTGGGATCCCGACGAAGGGCACATCGGAAACGAGGCCGCGCTGGCGGAACAGGTGGGGGAAGCGTGCCCAGTCCCGGGTGGAAGCGGCCTTGGACTTGGCACGTTCGACGGCGACACCCTCGAGGCGACGTTTGAGCTCGGGGGAGCGGGAGGGCGCATCCGGGTCCATGTCGGCCAGCCAGAGGCACCAGCGCTGCTGGCCGCGGATCAACTCGACCGCACCGACGTAAGGGCGCACGTAGGGGGCCATCACGGGGTCGGCCATCACGGCCTGGTACTGCTCTGCGGTGACGATGAGGTTGCCGTCATCCGTGGGCTTGGAGCCATAGACGACCTCCGGCATGTCGGGGGCGAGCGGGATGCTGCGCTTCTCCACCAACACGTTGGGCCCATCCACCAGGTAGGCGTTGATCGTCTTCACCCCGGGCACCTCGCGGGCCTCACCGCGCGCATGCTCGTATTTGAACAGGCGCGCCCTGGCGTCGGGGTCGCGGGTGAAGCCGACGATCACGCAGTGCACCGCGGCCTTGCCGGGGGCCTGGGAGTCCCACGCGAAGGTGCGGTGGGCGAACTTGATCCGCCAGCCAGCCTGGAAGATTGGGGCGAACAAGCGGGCCGGCTGGTCCCCCTGAACGATGGAGTTCGTGGTCACGAACGCCCACTCCCCATCCCGCTCATCCAGCAGGCGCAGGGTGAGTGCGTGCCAGGAGGTCACGAAGTCCAGGCGGGAAAGCTGCTTGTCACCACCCCAGGCGGCCTGCATCAGGGCCAGCTGGGCAGCCGTGCGGGTGTGGTCGCCCAGGAACGGGGGGTTGCCGAACACGAACGTGCGCCCGGCCGGGGTCGGCAGGGCCTCGGCCCAGTCGAGGGTGAGCGCGTCGTGCTGGTAGATGGTCGCGGTGATCTTGATCGGCAGGCGGTCCGGGGCCTGGCCGAGGGCCGCGGCGAGCTGCCGGTTGGCTTGGTGGTCCACGAGGAACATGGCGGTCTCGGCGATCTTGGCCGGCCACCAGTTGATCTCGATCCCGTAGAACCGGTCGATGTGGATCCGCTGGTCCAAGCTCACGTCCAGGGACAGGTCCTGGGACCCAGTACGACGGCGCTGGTCAGCCAGCAGGTCCGTCTCGATCTCGCGCAGCTTGGCGTAGGCCAGGTTCAAGAAGTTGCCGGCCCCGCAGGCCGGGTCGACATAGATGTTGGCGGCCATCTCCTCGATCAGGCCGATCACCTCACGCCGGGAGGTGGTCTTGTTCTGGATGAGCCGGTCCGCTCGGGCGCGGTACTCGTCCAGGAAGAGCGGGCCGATGGTCTTGAGGATGTTCTCCTCGGAGGTGTAGTGCTCCCCGTCCCCGCGGCGGGCCTGCTTGGACTTGACCAGTTGGAACATGGAGCCGAATACGGCCGGGGAGATCTGGGTCCACCGGAACCGGCAGGCGGCCACGAGCGCGTCCCGGAAGTTGTTGGTGAGGAACCCGGCGGTGGAGGTGCCGTCGAAGATGCCGCCGTTGACGTAGGGGAAGCGGGCCAGGGAGTCCGGCACACCGCGGCGCCGGTTCTCGGGGGTGTTGAGCACGCGGAAGAGGGCGTCGAGCTGGGGGCCGAGGTTGTCGGCGGTGGTGTCCCACTCCACCCAACGCTGGAACAGGTCGGCCTCCCACAGGCCGGCGTCGTCGCCGTAGAGCAGGAACAGCAGCCGGGTGAGCAGGATCGAGGCCTGCTGGGTGGCGAACTCCTCCTCCTCGGCGTCCTCGGGGGCCTCCTCGCCCACGGGCACGTCCACCTCGTCTCCGACGAGGGCGGTGAACATAGAGGCCATCAGCTGCGCGGCCGCGATGGAGGCCTCTTGCTCCTCGGCCTTGGTCACGGTGTCCCGGCCGGCCAGGAACATCAGCTGGTCCACGTGATCGGCGGCCTCTTGCACGGTGAACTCGGCCACCCAGCCGGCCTCGCCCAGACGTTCGACGCGGATGCGGGCGAAGTCGGTGACGAGCACGTACTTGGGCCACTCGTGCTGACCGATGGATCCGCCGGCCAGGTAGTCCAGGGCCTGGGCGTGGGCGACGTCGAGGTCGGCACCCAGGGACTTGGCCTCGCCCAGGGCGACGCCGGACCAGAAGAAGTCGATGTAGCCGGCCCCGCCGGTGGAGGCGCGCGCGGCCCCGCGCTCGAACAGGTCGATGCGCTCGGGGATCACCCCGAAGGTTCGCAGCAGGTCGGACCAGAACTGCTGGGCGAAGGACTTCTCCGTGTGGGTCTGTCCATCGGCGCGCCAGCGGTCGATGCGCTGACCCCAGGCATGTCCGAAGTCGTCCAGGGCTGTGCGGATGACGCCGCGATCTGCAAGTTGCTCCACAGGCACAACGTACACGGGGCCCTGCCGTTCTAAACCTAAGAATCGGGGCCGAGAGGGTCAGCTGGAAACGGGCGGTTTCTCTACGTGGGTGTCGATGAGGAAGCCGGCGATGGCGAACCCCGCGTTGACCGCGAGCTTGGCATGGCGAGGTGCCGGCCCCACAGAGCGCTTGCCTCGACCGTGGGCGTCGCTGAGGGCATTCCTCATCGCGGCCAGTCCTCCAACAAGCGTTGCCGCCCCACTGAGGATCTGCTTGATGATCTGTTCGCTGTGCTGATCCGGTGCCACCTGCATCGCACTTGAGGTGGCCTTGTAGAGCCGAGCGAGATCCCACCCGTCTTCGTACTTCACTCCGCGTTCATCGCAGATGTGCTTGCACACGCTCTCGATGGTGGTGCGGGTCGCGGTGATAGCTCCGTCGGGGTCGTCCTGGACTTTGGTCAGCGCGGCCTGCCAGGACCTGTTGACGGCCTCCCAGTCCTCGAGCTTCTGCAGGGACTCCTGTGCTGCGTGCGCGCCGGGGGTGCCGGCGGAGAGGAGCATGCCCCGTAGCCGGGTGAGCTCCCCTTCAGGGGGGCGGCCGTTTTTGAACTCGCCGTCGTAGGAACACAACTCCAGTAGCACGGCGCGTTGTTGAGGCAGCGGAAGAGAATGCAACCCGGTCTGGAAGATCTGCCATCGGGAGGGGCTCCCGTTCCACCGATAGGGGCCCAGCATGTCGGTGTAACGAGCGAAGAAGTCATGGAGATGGGGGCCGCTGAAGCCTGTCTCCTTGGCGAAGAGCGAGGTGGCTAGAGAATCGATCCGGAACGGCAAAAGCGTTGGAGAGGTAGAGGCCATATACGCTCCTAGGGCGTGTCTGACAAACAGTCTAGGGGCCCACTGGCACCTTGGAAGGCATGTCCCGTTTCCAGATGCTCTCCGATGCCCAGTGGGAGCTGATCGCCCCGATGCTGCCTACTCACACGGGCCGGCCCGGCAGGCCCTTCTCGGATGCGCGGATGATGATCGAGGCCATCATCTACCGGTACCGGTGCGGGATCGCCTAGCGCGATCTGCCCAAGGTCTTCTGGCCGCGGCAGAGAAGTGTGGACCTGGTATCGACGCATGGCCGAAGAAGGCACCTGGGATCGGGTGCTTCAGATGCTGATCGCCGCAGCGGACGCGGGCGGTGCTCGCGTAATCCAAACGATTGTCAGACACGCCCTAGTGGCTGTGCTCACCCTCCTGGCCACCATCGTGCTCAGCTGGGTCGGTCTGGGAAGTTAGGCAGCCGCCGACGCCTGAAACGCCGGTAGCGTCGGCCGCGCGGGACACGAGGTACCCCTAACGACCAGCAACTGGGCTCATGTTGGGGACCTTGGCGGCATCCTAAGGCGCCCCCCCTGAAGAGGGTCGCCTTGTGCACCACCACAACGCTGACCGTGACGCGGTACTGACCTGACAGGTCCCATCGGTGCCCGGGGTCTGCCATGAGTTTGCTTGACACGAGTTATCAGGCGGCGGCAGCCGCCTGGACTGATTGAACCATCTCGAACTCGACAGGGGTGAGCTTCCCGAGACGGGCCTGCCTACGACGGCGGTGATAGGTCCGCTCGATCCAGCTCACGATCGCGAGCCGGAGCTGGTCGAAGGACTGCCAGCGACGCCGGTTCAGCACGTTCTTCTGCAACAACGCGAAGAAGGATTCCATTGCCGCGTTGTCCCCAGCAGCACCGACCCTGCCCATCGACCCGACCAGGCCGTTGACCCGGAGCGTCTCCACGAACCGCCTGGCTCGAAATTGGGCGGGTTCAACCGGTCGTTGCAACACCGTGCGTTGAGAGCGAGCGTAGCTGCTCGGCGAAGACCTCCGCGGGAGTCTTCCAGTCCAGGACCTTCCTGGGCCTGTTGTTCAGCGTGTACGCGACTGCTGCGAGGTCCTCGGCCGACCATCTCGACAGGTCCGTGCCCTTGGGGAAGTACTGCCGCAGCACCCCGTTCGTGTTCTCGTTCGTCGGCCGCTGCCACGGCGAGTGGGGGTCAGCGAAGAACACTCTCGTGCCCGTGGCCATCGTGAACTGGACATGCCCGGCCAGCTCCTTGCCCCGATCCCACGTCAAGCTCTGACGCAGCTGCTCCGGCACCGTCGTCATCGCCTTAGTCAGGGCCGCGGTCATCGCCTCGGCCCCGTACCCGCCCAGCGACGGCCCGTTCTTCACCGGCGGCTGCTCACCCCATCCCTGCAGGCGGGGAAGGTGGACCAGAAGCGTGGCCCGGCTCTTCCGCTCGGCCAGAGTCCCGATCGCTGAACGCTCGGTCCCGATAATCAGGTCCCCTTCCCAGTGCCCGGGCACAGCACGATCAGCGGCCTCAGGTGGGCGCTTGCTGAACACCACGTCCTCGGTGACGTGGCCCTGGGGCTTGTTCCGGGTACGTGCCCGCGGCTCGCGCAGAGCCCGTCCGGTGCGTAGGCACCCGACGAGTTCGCGTTTGAGTGCGCCCCGTCCCTCGACGAACAGGGACTGATAGATCGCCTCGTGAGAGATCCGCATGGACACATCATCCGGGAACTCCAGGCGCAGCCGGTGGCTGATCTGCTCAGGGCTCCACGCCGTGGACCACCGCCGGTCCGCCCGGCGCGGTTTCATCTTCCGCCCCTTGAAACCGGGCCCGACCGGTCCCGGCACGGCCACGCCATCGGGGCCCAGGACCACCCCGTTCAGGCGTGCCTGGACGTAGTCGTGCAGTCGCTGGTTCGTGGCCAGCTTCGCCGGCTTGGGCCGCCTGGCAGCTTCCTGGGCCTTCCACTGCGCCACCGTGGCCCGGTACTCCTGCTTCCCGGAACGAGTGGCGCAGTTACGGCGCAGCTCACGGCTGATCGTGCCGGGATCACGTCCCAGCGTGCGTGCGATCTGACGGACCCCCTGGCCCTGGGCATGGAGGATCGCGAGCTCCTCACGCTCAGCGAAGGACAGGTACCGGCCGGTGGGCTCGGCTAAGGACAGCGGGGTCATCCCGCCAGCGTGACGGAACCAGCGCGCCCCGACGGGCCAGGACACGCCCACAGTCAGGGATGCCTCGACCGTGGTGACACCGGTGGCGATCACACGCCAGAACTGGCGTTGGACCTCCCGTGAGGGCTGCGGCCTGCCAGGAGAGCGCATCGGGGCCCGCAAGGCCCGATCCGCTCTCCACTGCCGACGTGTCCCCTCGGGCACGTCACTGATCTTCCTCGCCCAGTCCTTGCTTGCCATCGCCCATACCTCCAGTGATTCCGAGAGGGTGTTGCGACGACCGATTGAATCCACCTTGCGATCCTCGATCCGAATGCACCCGGCAACCCTGCACCTCGGCCTTGCCTCCACGCCGGCCCAGAGCCATCTGCAGGGCGTCCACGGCCAGCTGCGAGCTCATCCGCCGATTGATCGAGTAGCCCACGATCCGGTTCGAGAACACGTCCTTGACCGCGCAGAGATAGAGCTTGGAATCCCCGGCCCAATGCTCTGAGATGTCCGTGAGCCACAGCTGGTTCGGCTTCTCAGCGGCGAACTCACGACGAACCAGATCATCATGAACGGCAGGGCCAGGACGCTTGCCCGAGCCGCGACGGATCGAGTGGCAGCAGCGGACCTTCACGAGCCGACAGGCCTTCAACACCTGATGGTCCGACACGGCCAGGCCACGGCCGCGGAGCTCATCAGCCAGGAACCGGTATCCGAACTCCGGGTCATCGGCATGGGCATCGAGGACGGCGTTGGCGGCATGCGCGTCGGACCATTCCCGCTCGCTGACAGGTTCGGCCAGCCACTGGTAGTAGGCCTGACGGGAGAACCCGAGGACCCGGCAGGAGAGTTTCACGGGAATCCCGTCGCGGGCCAGGTCCTTCACGACGGGATAGGTCATTTTGGGGACTGACCCAATTTCAGGTTCGCCTGGGACAGATACGCGGCCGCACGCCGTAGGACCTCGTTCTCCATCTCCAACTCGCGGTTGCGGCGCTTGAGAGCCTTCAGCTCCTCGTTCTCAGCCTTGGTGATGCCGGGCCGGATCCCGGCCTCGACATCATCCTGGGCCAGCCAGCGCCGTAGGCAGGACTCGGCGATGCCGAAGTCCTTCGCGACCTGCGCGATCGGCATCTGACCCTTACGGGCGATCGCGACCACGTCCTGGCGGAACTCTCGGGGGTATGCAGCGGGCATGGGGTCATCCTTCCAGCAGTCCCTCCCGGGACCACAGATCAGATGTCAACCAAACTCACGGCAGACCCTTTCCTCCTACGGGTCAGGACGGGGGTGCCGGGCCAGAGGTCTCGGGCGGGCTGGGCACGGTGGGTGGGGGTGAGCGATAAAGGCATGTTCTTTCCTGGGCGGCCACCGTGCGATGCCCCCGTGGATGGAGGGGTGTGGGCCGGGCGGGAGGGTCAGTGGATGTAGGAGAAGACGCCCATCATCCCGGCCTCGGCGTGGTAGGCGTTGTGGCAGTGGGTTAGCCACTGGCCCGGGTTGTCCGCCTCGAAGTCGAAGACGATGGTTTGCCGGGGTTTGATGATGACCGTGTCCTTGCGGGCGCCATGGTCGGCCAGCTGGAAGGTGTGGCCGTGCAGGTGCATGGGGTGCCACATGTCGGTGTCGTTGGTCATCGTGACCCGCACGCGTTCGTCCAACCGGAGTTCGAAGGCGCCCTCGAAGGGGTTGGCCGGGTCGAAGCGTCGCCCGTTGATGCCCCAGTCGTACTCCATCATCGATCCGGTGAGGCGTACCTCGTGGGTCCTGGTCGGGTCCTTGGGTGGGAGCAGGACGGATTCGTGTGCCTTCAGTCGGCTGCCATCGAGCACGGTTCCGCCCAGGGTCTGCGGGAGCCGACCGGAGAGCGTGGTCTTTGGACCGGCTGCGATGATGCCGTAGGCGTGGCCGGTCTTGCCCTCGGGCAGGGCCAGTACGGGCACCGCCTGGTCGCCGAGGGTGATCAGCACGTCCAGGCGTTCGCCCATCCCCAGGACGACGGCATCGGCCTGGCGGGGCTGGACCGGGAACCCGTCGGTGTGGGTGATGGTCAGTTCCTGGCCGGGGATCCCGACCCGGTAGGCGGTGTCTCCGGCCGCGTTGATCAAGCGCAGGCGGATCCGGTTGCCCGGGGTGCTGGAGAAGGTGTCCGGGTCGGATGGGGGGCGGCCGTTGAACAGGTGCACGGGGATCTTCACGTCGCCGGCGTCCCCGCCCAGATAGTCGCTCTCAGCGCCCATGAGCATGTGCTTCATGGGCATGCCCGAGGAGCTGTCCTGGCTCATGGACCCGTGGTCCATGCCCGCCATGCCGGCCATGCCCTCCATGTCGCCGGACATGTCCATCCCGGCGGAGAGTTCCTCGACGACGTCCTGCGGTGTTCCGGTGATCCCGTCGAGCCAGTCGTCCAGGATCACGACCCATTCCTGGTCGTAGCTGAGGGGCTCGTTGGGGTCCTCGACGATCAGGGCCCCGTACAGGGCGCGTTCGCGCTGGGTGTCGAAGTGGGAGTGGTACCAGTACGTGCCCGGATGGGACAGCCGGAAGCCGTACGTATAGCGTCCTCCGGCGGCGATGGGGTCCTGGGTCACCCCCTGGACTCCGTCGGCGTCGTTGCGCAGGGCCAGCCCGTGCCAGTGCACGCTCGTGTCCTCGGGCAGGTCGTTGGCGACGCTGACCTTGAGCAGGTCCCCGGTCTGGGCGCGCAGCAGCGGCCCGTTGAGGCCGTCGTTGTATCCCCAGGTGGTCAGGCCCCGACCCTGGAGGGAGGTCTCGAGGGGTGCGGCGGAGAGCCGGTGGGTGACGGTGGTGCCCGAGGCGGCGCGTCGTTTCTCGTACTCGGCGACCAGCGGGTCGGTGGGCAGGATGCGCCCTGACGGTTGGGGGCTGATGACGGGATCGGCGCAGGCGGCCAGCCCGGCCAGCGCCAGGGCCCCGACGGAGGCGCCCAGGAAGGTGCGGCGGGTGGTCAGTGAGGAGGTCATCGGTTCTTCTTTCCGTCATCCGGCCCCGTGTCGCAGGCGGGCGCGACGGGGCCGGGCATGGCTGATCAGTTGCTGGGTGAGGCCGGTGGCGTACCGGGGCTGCGTGCCGCTGTCACCCGGAGGTATTGGCGGACCCTGCGCTCACCGGTGGGGCGCGGCCGGGGGCTTTAGGTGCGGCTGACGGCCAGTTGAGCCAGTGAAGGGTCCACGGGGGCCGGAAATGGGCAACCCAGGGCAGGGGTGGTGCGGTCAGTCCCCCACCGGGGCTAGGCAGGAGGGCCCGGGAGGCCAAGTGGGACACGACAGGTGCCTTGGTCAGGGCCGAGGCGCAGGTATCGTCCACGGCCTCCAGGGCACAGACCGGCAGCCCGGGGTCGGCTGCCTCATCCCCGGCAGGCTCGGCCGGGAGCACGACCTCAGGCACCATGCCGGCCGGACCGATGGCGCCCGGCCCGAGGTGATGAACAGTTGTGGCGGCGGCCGTAGCGGTGGCGGCCCAAGCCGCGCTGGTGCCCGTACCAGCGTGCATCCCGAGCAGGCCCAGGATCAACACGAGGGTGCCCAGAACGGTTCGAAGGGCGGGCCAGCCGGACAGGGGGCGGCGGGGGGAGGTCACAGCAGCTGTTCGGTGGTGTTCCCGCCGTCGGTGGTGGACAGCACGGTCGAACCGATGACCAGCAGTGCTTCGGTCTGCCCGTCGTCGGTGATGCCGGCGCCCAGGGCGGAGGCCGTGCCGACCGGGCGGTCGCTGGCGGTCCAGGTGTCGCCGGCGTCGGTGCTGGTCAGCAGGTGTCCCTCGGTGCCGGCGCCCACGGCGGTGGTGTCATCGGCCCAGGCGACCAGGTGCATCAGCTGGGGGGTGTCCAGGGTGGTCCAGGTCGCGCCGTGGTCGGTCGAGCGCAACATGCCGGTTTCGGTGGTGGCCAGCACGGTCCCGGTTTGGGGGGAGATCGCCAGCGATGCCGGGGCGACGGGGATCTCAAGGCTCTGCCAGGTGAGGCCGTCGGTGCTGGCGCGCAGTTGCCCATCGAAGCCGAGGACCCCGTTCGGGCCGGCGGCCAGGGCGTGGAAATCGGATGCGCCGCCGCGGGAGAGCACCGTCCAGCTCTGGCCCCGGTCGGTGGACTCGGCCAGGCCCAGCGGCTCGGGCAGGTCGGTGCGCGGCGCGGGGTGACCCGAGGCCAGGTAGCGGCCCTCGGGAGTCAGGGTGAAACCCATGAAGTCCACGACCGGACCGACCTGGGTCAGCTCCCCGTCCTGGAGCCGGAACAGGCCCTGGTGGGTGGCCAGCAGCACCTCACCGGACTCGGGGTCCCGGGTGAGGGCATGGACGTGGGTGATGGCCGTGCCGGTGCCCTGCGTGCCGGTGCCGGCCGCCGGGGATGTCGCGGGGTTCGGCGCGGCGCAGGCGGTGAGGGTGCCAGCGCCGAGCAGGGTCAGCCCGCCGGCGATCAGGGTTCTGCGGGTCAGGGGGGTCATGGAGCCTTTCCGCCCCGGGCCAAAAGGCGGGGCCATCTACCATTGTCGGCCGGTGACGCGCCGGGATGGGGCGGTTTGCCTTGAAGATTCGATGAAGATTCCCCGCCCCGGCACCGTTCTGAGCCGCCGGGGCGCGAGACAGAGCGAGACTGGACCCATGAACTCTGGCACTGGCACTGGGACTGACACTGGGACTGGTCCGGCGGCCGGCCGGGTGTTGGTGGTCGATGACGAGAAGCCGCTGGCGCGCATGGTGGCCACCTACCTGGAGCGGGCCGGCTACGAGGTGGCCCTCACCCACACCGGCCCGGCCGCAGTGCAGGCCGCCCGGGTTCACGAGCCCGACGTGATGGTCCTGGACCTGGGCCTGCCCGGGCTGGACGGGATCGAGGTGTGCCGGCGGGTGCGGGCCTTCTCCGAGTGCTATGTGCTGATGCTCACCGCCCGCGGCGATGAGCACCACCGGTTGGAGGGATTGGCGGTGGGGGCCGATGACTACATCACCAAACCCTTCAGCGTCCGGGAGCTGGTCGCCCGGGTGGGGGCGGTCATGCGCCGGCCGCGCACAACGGTGTCAGCCCCCGAACCGGAACGGGTCTGCGGTGACCTGGTCATCGACCTGGCCGCCCACGAGGCCCGCGTGTCGGGCCAGGTGGTGCAACTAACGCGCACGGAGTTCGACCTGCTGGCCGCCTTGTCGGGGCGCCCGCACCAGGCCTTCTCCCGGCGCCAGCTGATCGATATCGTCTGGGACCCGGCCTGGGTGGGCGATGAACGGCTCGTGGACGTGCACATCAAGAACCTGCGCCGCAAGCTCGACGCGGACCCGGCCCGCTATATCGACACCGTCCGCGGGGTCGGCTACCGGATGGCGGAGCAATGACCGGCCGGCGGCGCTACCAAGGATTAGCGGCCCGGTTCTTCCTCGCCCAGCTGCTGGTGGTGGGGGCCAGCGTGCTGGCCGCGGTGGTGGTGGCCTCCCTGGCCGGCCCACCACTGTTCCACGAGCACCTGGAACAGGCCGGGGCCGGACAC
Source organism: Micrococcus luteus (assembly GCF_022664405.1). Taxonomy (NCBI): domain Bacteria; kingdom Bacillati; phylum Actinomycetota; class Actinomycetes; order Micrococcales; family Micrococcaceae; genus Micrococcus; species Micrococcus luteus. The sequence goes on from NZ_JAKRLB010000017.1 coordinate 13,714, forward strand.
GATGCAGCCCAGGTGCTGCACGTGGAGCAGGCCTACCGGGACGCCAATTTCTGGACTCTGGGCGTGGCCCTGGCCACGGCCTTGATCTGTTGTCTGGCATTGACCTGGCATGTCGCCCGCCGGATCCAGAGTCCGATCAACGCCCTGACCCAGGCGGCCAAGGCCATGGCCGGTGGACGGTACGACACCCGCGTGCCGGCCATGGGCGCCGGCACCGAGGTGGAGGAGCTGGCAGGGTCTTTCAACACCATGGCCGCACGGCTTCAGCGCACCGAGGACACCCGGCGACGGATGCTCTCGGACCTGGCCCACGAGCTGCGCACCCCCGTCTCCGTGCTGACCGTCTACCACGAGGCCCTGCAAGACGGGGTGTCCCACTGGGACGAGCCCACCGGTGAGCTGATGGGCGAGCAGCTGGCCCGGTTGACCCGGCTGGTGGAGGACATCAACGACGTCTCCCGCGCCGAGGAGGGCCGGATCGAACTGGACCGCAGCCCCCAAGGGGTCAGCGGGCTGCTGCATGCCGCGACCGAGGCCCACAAGGAGGCCTACGCCACCAAGGGCGTGGCCCTGACCATGGACGCCGATCCGGGCCTGGCCGTGGACGTGGACCGCCAGCGCATGGGCCAGGTCCTGGGCAACCTGCTCACCAACGCCCTGCGCCACACCCCGGCCGGGGGCCGGGTCACCCTCGAGGCCCGACAAAGCCCGTCCGGGGTCACGCTCAGCGTCACCGACACCGGGGAGGGGATCTCTCCCGAGCACCTGCCGCACGTCTTCGAACGCTTCTACCGCGGGGACACCGCCCGCGACCGTGACCACGGCGGCTCCGGGGTCGGCCTGGCCATCTCCCGAGCTCTCATCCAGACCCACGGCGGCACCTTGAGCGCCACCTCCACCACGGCCGGGGCGACGTTCACCATCGACCTGCCCACCAAGCAGCCCCCGACCAGCCCACCTACCGGCGCACCCGTTTATCCACCGTGAACACCGGCGCTCCACCCCTTGAATGATACCCCCGGGGGGTATATACCAAGAGGAGAGGCGCCGTCCGGCGCCGCCCTCAGACCTGAAGGAGACCGTCATGACCGAATCCGCCCGCACCCCGCTGCCGGGGGCCACCAACGGCTGCTCGTGCTGCGCCCCAGCCGCCGACGCCACCGCCCCCGCCGGGCACCAGAGTGCCGACCCAACCGGGACGAGCGCCGGCGACGCGACCTACCAGGTGGAGGGCATGACCTGCGGACACTGCGTGGGCTCCGTCGCCGAGGCCGTGAGCGCCCTGGACGGGGTGGACGATGTCCGGGTCGAACTGGTCGCCGGCGGGGCCTCCCCCGTCACCGTGACCGGGCCCGCCTCCGCGGACTCCGTGCGGACGGCCATCGAAGCGGCCGGCTACCGCGTCCGGATCTAACCGACCCATCCCCTCGAGGTCGGCGCCCCACCGCCGAGCCGGTCGCCGAACAGACCGCCGAGCAGAAGGAACACCATGAGCACCCCGCACCACCACGATCACCCCACCGACCAGACCGCCGAACACCCAGACCCGAACCCCCACGCCGGCCACGCCAACCACACCGACCATGCCGCCCACCACCCCGCGGACGCGGCCACCCACGGGCAGGCCATGCCCCAGGGCCACGCCCACTCGGCCCTGGACGAGGACCACCAGGTCCACGACCACGGTCAGCACGCCGGGCATTCCACCGCGATGTTCAAGAACCGGTTCTGGGTCTCACTGGTGCTCTCCATCCCGGTGGTGTTCTTCAGCCACATGGTCGGGCAGCTGCTGGGCTACCACGTCCCCGAGTTCCCGGGCTCGGCGTGGATCGCCCCGGTGCTGGGCACCGTGATCTACCTCTATGGCGGCATGCCCTTCCTGAAGGGCGGGCTGACCGAGTTGCGCGCCCGCCAGCCCGGGATGATGCTGCTGATCGCGATGGCCATCACGGTGGCCTTCGTCGCCTCCTGGGTCACGACCCTGGGCATCGGGGACCTAATGCTGGACTTCTGGTGGGAGCTGGCGCTGCTGGTGGTCATCATGCTGCTGGGCCACTGGATGGAGATGCGCGCCCTGGGCGCGGCCTCCTCCGCCTTGGACGCGCTGGCGGCGCTGCTGCCGGAGGAGGCCGAGAAGGTCGTGGACGGTGACACCATCACCGTGCCGATCACCGAGTTGGCCGTGGGCGATGTGGTGCTAGTGCGGGCCGGGGCCCGGGTGCCGGCCGACGGGACCATCCTCGAGGGCGCCGCGGAGTTCGACGAGGCGATGATCACCGGGGAGTCGAAGCCCGTGCTGCGCCAGGCCGGGGACACGGTGGTCGCTGGGACCGTGGCCACCGACAACACCGTGCGGGTGAAGGTGGCCGCCGTCGGGACCGACACGACCCTGGCCGGGATCCAGCGGATGGTCGCCGACGCCCAGGAATCCTCCTCCCGCGCCCAGGCGTTGGCCGACCGGGCGGCGGCCCTGCTGTTCTGGTTCGCCCTGGTTGCGGCGATCATCACCGCGATCGTGTGGACCGCGATCGGCCAGCCCACCGACGCGGTCACCCGCACCGTGACCGTGCTGGTGATCGCCTGCCCGCACGCCCTGGGCCTGGCCATCCCGCTGGTGATCGCCCTCTCCACGGAGAAGGCCGCCAAGTCCGGGGTCCTGATCAAGGACCGGATGGCCCTGGAGCGGATGCGCACCATCGACGTGGTCCTGTTCGACAAGACCGGCACCCTGACCGAGGGCGCCCACGTCGTCACCGCCGTCACCGCGATGCCCGGCGTGTCCGAGGCAGAACTGCTGGCGGTGGCCGCCGCGGCCGAGGCTGACAGCGAGCACCCCGTGGCCCGGGCCATCGTCACCGCCGCCGGGCAGCACCCGCAGGCCAGCACGTTGCGCAAGCGCGGCACGGACTTCAGTGCTGCCATGGGCCGCGGGGTGCGCGCCACCGTGGACGGCTCCGAGATCCTCGTCGGGGGCCCGAACATGCTGCGCGAGCTTAACCTGACCATGCCGGCGGAGATCACTGAGCACACCGCCTCCTGGACCGCGCGCGGGGCCGGGGTGTTGCACGTGCTGCGCGAGGGGTCCGTTATCGGCGCGGTCGCCGTGGAGGACAAGGTCCGCCCCGAGTCCCGGGCCGCCGTGGCCGCCCTGCACGCCCGCGGCATCAAGGTCGCGATGATCACCGGCGATGCCCGCCAGGTCGCCGAGGCCGTCGGGGCGGACCTGGGCATCGACGAGGTCTTCGCCGAGGTCCTCCCCCAGGACAAGGACACCAAGGTCACCGAGTTGCAGTCCCGGGGACTGTCCGTGGCCATGGTGGGCGACGGCGTCAACGACGCCCCGGCGCTGGCGCGGGCCGAGGTCGGCATCGCCATCGGCGCCGGCACCGACGTGGCCATGGAGTCCGCCGGCGTTGTGCTCGCCAGCAACGACCCCCGCGCGGTGCTGTCGATGATCGAGCTCTCCCAGGCCAGCTACACCAAGATGATCCAGAACCTGGTGTGGGCCACCGGCTACAACGTGCTCGCCGTGCCGCTGGCCGCCGGCGTGCTCGCCCCGATCGGGTTCGTGCTCTCCCCCGCGGTGGGCGCGATCCTGATGTCCGTCTCCACCATCGTGGTGGCCCTCAACGCCCAGCTGCTGCGCCGGATCGACCTGGACCCGGAGCACCTGGCTCCTCTCGAGCGCCCCCGGTCGCAGGCTGCCCTTCAACCCGCGACCTCCTGATCGCGCCTCTTGGCGCTAACTCTGATATGAACCCTCAACCCACTGTGGAAGGACCCACCATGAAACGCACCATGACGCTGACCGCCCTGGCCCTGGCCTCCGCCCTGACCTTGACCGCCTGCGGCACCGGCGCCCAGGACGAGAACGCCGGCGCTGAGGCCTCGGCCACCGCGACCAGCTCCGCCCCCGCCGCCACCCCTGCGGCCACGGCCACCGCGACACCGTCCACCACGGCGACCGGTTCGGCCGAGGAGGTCTCCGCCGAGCACAACGACGCGGACGTGATGTTCGCCCAAATGATGATCCCGCACCACCAGCAGGCCGTTGAGATGAGCGAGATGCTGCTGGCCAAGGATGACGTCCCGGCGGAGGTGGCCGCGTTCGCCCAGAAGGTCATCGACGCCCAGGGCCCGGAGATCGAGCGCATGAACGCCATGCTCACCGCCTGGGGCCAAGACCCCGTGGACACGGACGGTATGGAGGGCATGGACCACGGCGGGATGTCCGGGATGATGTCCGAGGAGGACATGGCCGCCCTGGAGCAGGCCCAGGGCACCGAGGCCGCCCGGTTGTACCTGGAGCAGATGACCGCCCACCACAAGGGCGCCGTGGACATGGCCAAGGACGAGGTCGAGGACGGCCAGAACCCGCAGGCCGTGCAGCTCGCCGAGCAGGTCATCGCCGACCAGGAGGCCGAGATCACCGAAATGCAACAGATGCTCGACAAGCTCTGAGCACCGTCGTCCGCTGCGGGCATCCGGTGAGACGCGGCTGGCGATAGACCCCGAAACCGGAACGGGTCCTCCAGGAAAGGAGACGAGCATGCAGGACAAGATCAAGGTCGCGGTGAACGGGTACGGGGTCATCGGCAAACGCGTCGCCGACGCGGTCCGGGCCCAGGAGGACATGGCGCTGGTCGGAGTCAGTGACGTCATCGCTGACTACCGGATCGCGACTGCGGCCGGGAAGGGTATCCCCGTCTACGCCTCTACCGAGCAGGCCCTACCGGTGATGGCGGATGCCGGCCTTCCCGTCGTCGGAGGCCTGCACGACCTGCTCGAGAACGTTGACGTCGTGGTGGACTGCACCCCGGCCCAGGTGGGCGCCGGCAACCTGGAGCTCTACCGTGCCCACGGGGTCAAATCCGTGTTCCAGGGCGGGGAGAAGCACGATCTCACCGGCCACTCCTTCGTCGCCCACGCCAACTACGCCACCGCCCTGGGCCGGGACAGCACCCGGGTGGTGTCCTGCAATACCACCGCCACCGTCCGGGCCCTTACCGCGCTGAAGGACGTCGGACTGCTGTCCAAGGCCCGGGGGTGCTCATCCGCCGGGCCACCGATCCGTGGGAATCGGACCATTCCGGGATCATGAACACCATCGTCCCCGAGGGCCGAATCCCCAGCCATCAGGGGCCCGACGCCCAGTCGGTGGTCCCGGACCTGGACGTGGTCACCATGGCCGCCAAGGGAGCCCACACTCAGAACCACCTGCACTACTGGACGATCGAGCTCACCCGCCCGGCCGAGAAGCAGGAGGTGTTGGAGGCGTTCCGGGCGATGCCGCGGATCGCCTTCGTCCGGCGCTCGGACGGCGTCGTGGCGGTCAATAGCACCGTGGAACTCATGGAGGACCTGGGCCGGCCCCGGGGTGATATGTATGAGGTGGCCCTCTGGGAAGACATCCTCACCGTGGACGGCAACGAGCTGTACTACACCTACACGGTGGACAACCAGGCGATCGTCGTCCCCGAGAACATCGACGCGATCCGGGCCCTCACCGGAACCGTCGACGACGGCGGCGAGTCCATCCGGCGCACCGACCGCGCCTTGGGGGTGCGCCAGGACTTCGTGCGCTCCTCGGTGGCTGCCCGTTGAACTGCGCGGCAGACGCCGCTGAGGCGGTGCCCGGCCCCAGGAATGGGGGGTGGTCGGACACCGCTTCGGCGGCCGCGGACTACCGCAGCGGTCCTATGGCCTCCGGTCAGGTGCGAGAGGCCGTCGCGATCGCGTTGATGGCCTCATCCAACACCGCATTGAACTGCGCTGGGCTCTGGGCCGTACTCAGCCCTTCGGTCAGGGCGCGGGAGAAGCTGGCGATCACGCCGTGGTTGCGGGCCAGCAGGGTGGTGGCCTGGGCCCGGGTATAGCCGCCCGACAGGGCCAGGACGCGGATCACTCGGGGATGGTCCACGAACTCGCGGTAGAAGTCCGCCCGCTCCGGCAGCGTCACTTTGAGGATGACCGACTGGTCGTCTCCGAGCTTGTCCAGTTGGGCGAGGATTGCCGCCTTGAACTGGTCCTCCACCTCGGCCTTGCGGGGGCTGCGGATATCCACCTCGGGCTCGATGATGGGCACCAGCCCGGTAACGAGGATCTGACGGGCGAGCCCGAACTGCTGCTCCACGACGGAGCCCACCCCGTCCCCGGGCAGCTTGATGACCGAGCGCATCTTCGTCCCGAACATGTGCTTTTCGACGGCTCGAGACAGTAAGTCATCCAGGTGCGGGATGGGTTTCATGAGCTGGGCGCCTTGCTGTTCCGGGGCCAAGCCCTGGTCGATTTTGAGGAAGGGCACGATGCCTTTGCTGTTCCACAGGTAGTCGCCCGTGGGGGAACCCTCCACCTGGCGGTTCATTGTGTTCTCGAACAGGATGGCCCCCATGACGCGCTCACCGTCGAAGCTGGGGCTGGTGATGATACGTGTGCGCACCTGGTGTACCAGGTCGAACATCTCCTCTGGGCCGGAGTAGGCATCCTTGTCGATCCCATAGAGGTGCAAGGCCGCCGGGGTGCTGCCCCCGCTCTGGTCCAGCGCCGCGACGAATCCGACACCGTTCCTGACCCTCTGATACTTCTCCGAGTGCATGGGAGCCTTCCGCGGCGAGGGAGCACGGTGGTCCGGGTTCCCTGCGCGCGTCATGGACGACTGGCCGCCCTCAAGGGGGAACGGTCATCAGCAGGCTCAACCCAGGGTGACGAGCAGGTCCGCGCAGGCCTGCTCACACCGGCGGCAGGCCTCGGCACACACCTTGCAGTGCTCGTGCATCTGGGCGTGGCTCTCGCATTCGTCCCCGCACGTCTTGCAGGCGGCCCGGCAGGCCTCGAGCAGGGCGCGGGTGGTCTCGACGTTGTTGCCGGTCTGCCGGGACAGCATCCGGCCTGTGGCGGCGCACACATCGGCGCAGTCCAGGTTCAACCGGATGCACTGCCTCAGGTCGGCCACCATGTCCTCGGCCAGGCAGGCGTCCGCGCAGGCGGTGCACGTCTGGGCGCACTCGAAGCAGGCCTGGATGCATTCGGCCAGTTTCTGCCGATCGATGTTCCCCACCTCCTTCGGGTAGGTCTCCAGCATGGCGCTCACGTGATGGGTCATGATGTGCTCCTTCGTCGATCTGATCCGACGCACCGGCCTTCGCCGGCCCGCCCTGCCATCGACCGTAGACCGCCCCGCCGACGCGGGTGAAGGGCTCAACCTTGAAGGTTCCGTGAAGATCGCCGGCCACGGAGGCCCGCGGACTCCTTTACGGGCAGGGATGACGAAGGTGTGACCAGCCGCCCCTCAGCCCGGCCGACGGCCCTGAGGACCACGCCGACGGGGAGGACCAGCAGGGCTCGCCTCAACGTGGATCCTGTCGGACCGGACGGTCGGTGTCAGGAAGAGCGCTTATGCGATCCGACCAGGGGCGTCGAGGCCGCCGGTGCAGGGTTGCCGGGTGCATTCGGATCGAGGATCGCAATTTCGAGCCAGGCGGTTCGTGGAGACGCTGCGGGTCAACGGCCTGGTCGGGTCGATGGGCAGGGTCGGTGCTGCTGGGGACAACGCGGCAATGGAATCCTTCTTCGCGCTGTTGCAGAAGAACGTGCTGAACCGGCGTCGCTGGCAGTCCTTCGACCAGCTCCGGCTCGCGATCGTGAGCTGGATCGAGCGGACCTATCACCGCCGTCGTAGGCAGGCCCGTCTCGGGAAGCTCACCCCTGTCGAGTTCGAGATGGTTCAATCAGTCCAGGCGGCTGCCGCCGCCTGATAACTCGTGTCAAGCAAACTCATGGCAGACCCTTCTCACGCGCCTGAATCTCGCCGTCATGGATCGACAGCACCTCGGTCTGTGCGCCAGCCCGCTCCAGAAGCGCCGCGCAGGCTCTGACTGACCGACATCAGGAAGCACTTCACGGCTGAGGAGAAGCTCTGTCTCTGCGCGAACAAGGCCGTCGCAGGCCGCGGCGGTGCAGCCGTGGTGGCTGGGTGCCTGGTGCACGAGGACCGGGGCTCGCAGTTTCGATCTGGCCTATTTCAGGACGCGCGCACCCGTCATGGGCCGATCGGCTTCGTACTCGACGTCCTGACGCGCGGTTCTGCCGGCCGGTCGGCCTGATCCCGCGCTCCGGGTGATCACGGCGTCGGATCGAACCTGAAAGGTCGGCGTCGGCGCCGCGGTGGGCGGCATGCACCACCCCCGCGAGTGCCGTCTCGCGTCCCGCACTCTGATGCGCCCGCCCGCGCCCTCACTCCGCCAGGAACTCCAGCAGGATCCGGTTGAACTCCTCGGAGTGGCTGATGCTGAAGCCGTGCGGGGCATCCTTGACGAGTTCGACGCGGCTGCCGTCGATCGCCTTGTGCGTCCGCTTGCCGGAGCCCTTGAACGGCACGATCTGGTCGGCGTCGCCGTGCAGGACCAGGGCCGGCACGGTCACCGCCGGCAGGTCGCGGCGGAAGTCGGTGGCCCCGAACGCGTCCATGCAGGCCAGCGCCGCCGTCTGGTCGGACTGCAGCGCCATCCGGATGGCCTCCTGGCGCTGCTCCTCGGTGACCTTGAGGCTGCTGGTCAGGCCGGCCAGCTTGGGGGTGGAGAAGAACGTCGTCGTGAAGTCGTCGAAGAACGACTCGCGGTCCTTCTCGAGGCCCGCCCGCATCTCGGCGGCCTGCTTCTCGGTCAGCGGGCCGTCGGGGTTGTCGTCGGTCTTCAGCAGGTACGGGGGCACCGCGCCGGCGAACACCACCGAGTGGATCCGGTCCGCGCCGAACCGGGACATGTAGCGCGCCACCTCGCCACCGCCCATCGAGAAGCCCACGAGCGTCACGTCACGCAGGTCGAGCTCGGTGAGCAAACCGTGCAGGTCGGCGGTCATCGTGTCGTAGTCGTAGCCGCCGGCGGGCTTCTCCGAGGCGCCGAAGCCGCGCCGGTCATAGGTGATCACGCGGTAGTGCGGGGACAGGGCTGCGACCTGGTCCTTCCACGAGTCGAGGGTCAGCGGCCAGCCGTGGATGAGGACGACGGGACGCCCGTGGCCGGCCTCCTCCACGTTCAGCCCGATCGTGCCGTGGTCCGTGGGGATCTGCATGAGGGTCATGTGCGTCTGCCTTCCTGTGCTCTCGGGGGACGACGGCGGCGCTCGGCCGCCGCTTCCTCCTCACGCTAGGCACGCGCTCGGCACGTGTCAGGCTTCGGTCTCCGCCATCCTGCGCAGCGTCAGCGCGTTGAACGCGGCGTGGCCGTGGTTGTCGTTGTTGAAGTAGACGTAGGCGGGGCGCGCGCCCGCCGCGTCCGCGCCGGTCAGCTCCCGCAGCCGCTTCACCCAGGGGGAGAGCTCGGCGTCGGAGAACGATCCGCCGTAGCGCCAGTCCGGGTCCGCGTTGTGGAAGCGCACGTAGGCGAGACACCCGGTCGCGCTCCGTGCAGTGGTCGAGCTGATCGGCGATCCGCAGCCCCTGCGGGTAGAAGGTCCCGCGCCCGTGCTTGTAGATCCAGCCGGAGGTCCCGATCCGCACATCCAGCCCCCGACGACACTCCCGGCCCGGGTCCCCGGGTCTTGCCATGACCTGCCGCTGGGCCCGATTGCACCGGTCCAGTGAACGCCGTGACCGGCCCGGCGCCCGCCCGCGACCCGGGCGCCCGCCCACTACTGTGCCAGGAATGGACATGACGCGATTCGACGACGACCTGCGCGCGATGCTCGACGAGGTGGAGTCCGACCGTCGCGGTGAGCCCTCCGACTACCTCGAGGACGTCGCCGGCCAGCATGTGGACGGCCTCGCCGTGGCGGTGTGCACGGTGGACGGTCACCAGGCCGCCGCCGGGGAGACCGAGCACGCCTTCGCGCTGCAGTCGGTCTCCAAGGCCCTCACCTACGCGGTGGTGCTGCAGGAGATCGGCCTGGACCACGTGCTGGAGGACGTGGGCGTCGAGCCCTCCGGTGAGTCGTTCAACCACCTGTCCCTGCACGACGACGGCCGGCCGTACAACCCGCTGATCAACGCCGGCGCCATCCTGGTCCACTCCCTCCTGCCCGCCGGGGACGAGGATGAGCGGACGGCCCTGCTACTGCGCCGCTACAGCGCGATGGCCGGCGTCGAGCTGGAGGTCTGCGAGGACGTCCTCGACGCCGAGCGCACCCGCGCCGACCGCAACCTGGGCCTGGCCCACCTGCTCGCCGACGCCGGCCGGCTGCCCATCTCGGCCCGCGAGGCCGTGGCCGGGTACCTCGCGCAGTGCTCGGTCCTGGTCACCGCACCCCAGCTGGCCGTCATGGGCGCCACCCTCGCCGCTGGCGGCACGAACCCCGTGACGGGGGAGCGGGTGCTGGACGAGTGGGTAGCGCAGCAGGCGATGTCCGTGATGCTCACCTGCGGCATGTACGACGCCAGCGGCCAGTGGGTGGCCGAGGTCGGCGTGCCCGCGAAGTCCGGCGTCTCGGGCGCGCTGCTCGGCGCCGTGCCCGGGGCCCTGGGCATCGCCACGTGGTCGCCGCGCCTGGACGAGCAAGGTAACTCCCGGCGTGGCATCGGGTTGTTCGAGGGGCTCAGCGCACGCTGGGACCTGCACGTGCTCCAGCACCGTGGCGCCCTGCGCGGCCTCAGCGGGCCCCGCTGACCCCGCGTTGACGCCTAGCCGCCGCGGCGCCGTCGTCGCGTGGGCCACGCCGCCGACGACGCCGCGCCCCGTCCCTTGTCACCCTCTGGCGCTCGCCTCGTAGCATCGGGCCCATGACCACTCCAGAGAAGAAGGACGACGCCCCCGCGATCCCCGTGCGGGACTCGCAGCTGGCCCACGACGACCCGCGCACCCGCCACCCGAAGCTCCGCGTCGCCAAGCAGCGCCAGCCCGAGCCGGGCCTGGACGTGAAGACGGATCCCGTCCCGGACATCGGTCTGGACTCGTACCGGGGGATGGGCCGGCTGACCGGCCGCAAGGCCCTGATCACCGGCGGCGACTCCGGCATCGGTGCCGCGGTCGCCATCGCCTACGCCCGTGAGGGCGCGGACGTCGCCATCGCCTACCTGCCTCAGGAGCAGCCCGACGCCGACCGCGTCCTGGCGGCGATCGAGGCGGCCGGGCGCACCGCCGTCGCGTTGCCGGGCGACCTGATGGACGCCGACTACCGTGCCTCCCTCGTGGACGAGGCCGCGCAGCGCCTCGGCGGCCTGGACATCCTCGTGAACAACGCGGGCAAGCAGTTCATCTCCGATGACCTGACCGATCTCACCGACGAGCAGGTCCACGAGACGTTCCAGATCAACATCATGTCCATGTTCACGCTCAGCCGCGCCGCGCTGAAGCACATGGGCCCGGGCAGCACGATCGTGAACACCACCTCGGTGCAGGCCTACAACCCCAACCCGAGGCTCCTCGACTACGCGGCCACCAAGGGCGCCATCAACAACTTCACCAAGGGCCTGGCCGAGCAGCTCGGCCCGAAGGGCATCCGTGTCAACGCGGTGGCGCCCGGGCCCATCTGGACGGTGCAGCACGTGTCCTACGGTGAGCCCGAGGAGAAGCTGCCCGAGTTCGGCCACAGCACCCCGCTCGGCCGCGCCGGCCAGCCCGTGGAGATGGCGCCCGCCTACGTGTTCCTTGCCTCGGGCGAGTCCAGCTACGTCAACGGCGAGACCCTCAACGCCAACGGCGGCACGCCCACCCCGTGACCGCCCGCCTCCTCGCCGACGTCGACACCGGCATCGACGATGCCTGCGCCCTGCTCCACCTCGTGGGCGCCCACCGCCTCGGTGTCGGCCCCGAGCTCGCGGCCGTCACCACCACGGGCGGCAACGCGACCGCCCGGGACTGCGCCCTCAACACCGCCGCGGTGCTGGACCTGGCCGGTCGGGCCGACGTCGAGGTGGCCGTCGGTGCCGAGACCCCGCTGCGCCGCCCTGCGGTCACCACCCCGGAGACCCACGGCGACGGCGGTCTCGGCCATGCCCGGATCGTTCGGCGCCCCGAGCGGCTCTCGTCCCGGCCCGCCGTGGACGTGTGGCTGGACGAGCTGCGGGCCCACCCCGGGGAGACGACGATCCTCTGCACCGCGCCGCTGACGAACCTGGCCCTCGCCCTGCGCACCGAGCCGCGCCTGCCGTTCCTCGCCCGCGGCATCGTGATCATGGGCGGCTCCTTCTATCATCCGGGCAACACCACGCCCACCGCCGAGTGGAACACCTGGGTGGACCCGGACGCCGCGAAGGAGGTGTTCGCGGCCGTCGAGGGCCTGCCCGAGGACCGCCTGCCGATCGTCTGCGCGCTCGAGACCACGGAGCGGATCGAGTACACGCCGGCCCTGCTGGACGGCCTCTTGGCCGACGCCGGGGCCCGCCCCGTCGGCTGGTCCGCGGACCGGCCGCGGGTCGCCGGGCCGGACGCCGCCACCGGCAGCCCCGTCCTGGACGTGCTCGCCGACGCACTGCGCTTCTACTTCGAGTTCCACCACGACTACGACCAGGGCTACATCGCCCACCTGCACGACCTCTTCGCCGCCCAGGTGGCCGCGGGCCAGGCCCGCATCGCCACGCGGGCCACCGTCGTCGATGTCGAGGCGGACTCGGAGCTGCTGCGCGGCACCACCGTCCACGACACGCGGGACATCTGGGGCAGGCGCCCCAACGCCCAGCTCGTCACGGCCAACGACCCCGCGGAGGTGTTCGCGGCCTTCGCCCGCGCGGTGGGCGCCGTCGTCGCGGGGGAGCGCACGCTCGACGGCGGTTCCCCGGCCCGGTGACCGCCGTCGGGAATGCCCCCCGTCCGCGTGCGGTTGCACCCGAGGCATCCGCCCGACCCCGACCCTCCAGGAGCTCCCTCATGACCGACGTTCCCACCGTCCCCTTCCACGACGGCCAGCAGATCCCGCAGCTCGGGCTCGGCGTGTGGCAGGTCGAGGACGACGTCGCGGCCGACGTCGTCGAGCAGGCGATCCGCGCCGGCTACCGCCACATCGACACCGCCGCGATCTACGGGAACGAGGAGGGCGTGGGCCGCGGCATCGCCGCGTCCGGCGTCGCCCGCGAGGAGCTGTTCCTCACCACCAAGGTGTGGAACTCGGACCAGGGCTACGAGGAGGCGCTCGCCGCCCTCGACGTCTCGCTCGACAAGCTCGGCACCGACTACGTCGACCTCTACCTCATCCACTGGGCCAAGCCGGCGCAGGGGAAGTACCTGGACACCTGGAAGGCCCTGATCGAGGCGCAGAAGCAGGGCAAGGTGCGCTCGATCGGCGTCTCCAACTTCCCGGCCGCCCAGCTCGAGGAGATCATCGAGGCCACCGGCGTGGTGCCCGTGATCCACCAGGTCGAGACCCACCCGTACTGGCAGCAGCGCGAGCTGCGCGAGGTCGAGGGCCGCCACGGCATCGTCCACGAGTCCTGGTCCCCGCTCGGTCAGGGCGGCGACCTCCTCGCCGACCCCGTGGTCACGGAGATCGCCGAGGTCCGCGGCGCGACGCCGGCCCAGGTGGTCATCGCGTGGCACCTCGCCCAGGGCTTCGTGGTCATCCCCAAGTCCGTGACGCCCGAGCGCATCGTCTCGAACCTCGAGGCCGCGGGGGTGGAGCTGACCGCCGACGACGTCGCCCGGATCGACGCCCTCGACCGCGAGGACGGCCGCCTCGGCCCCGACCCGGCGGTCATCGACTTCTGATCCAGCCGCCACCGCGCGCACCCGGCCCGTCCCCCTGGGGGCGGGCCGGTGATAGCTTTGCTCGAGAATGCCCGGCGGCCGCCGCGCCGCCCGGGCGCATCTGTCCAGGCACTCCACGGAAGGCATGCACCATGTCCCACCAGGCTCCCCCCGCCGATGCGTCGAAGGCCCGCGCGCCGCGGACCGCCGTCCCGGTGACCCCGCAGACCCGCGCGAGCTCGCTGACCGACCTGCTCGGCGCCGTCGTGCGCCTGTTGCCCCTGCAGATGAAGGACGAGCTCGCGCTCGCCAAGGGACACGTGGCCGCGAAGGGCAAGAAGGCCGGCATCGGCGCCGGCGTCGCGGTGGTGGGCCTGTTCTTCCTCGCGCTCATGGTGGTCGCCCTCGTGGTGACGCTGATCGGCGCCTTCGCCGACCCGACGTTCTGGTTCCCGGCGCTCATGGTGGCGCTGGCGTTCCTCGTGCTCGGCCTGATCTTCGCCGGCGTCGGCCTCGTGATGGTCAAGGGCGCCATGCCGCTCGTGCCGCAGGAGACCGTGCGCAACCTCGAGTACGACCTCGGCTACCTCAAGGAGGGCAACGCCTTCGACCCGGCCGAGTACGACCGCCTCAAGGCGGAGCGCGCCGAGGCCAAGCGTGTCGAGGCCGCCCGCGAGGCCGAGCGGAAGAAGGTGGAGAAGGAGGAGAACAAGAAGGCCCGCAAGAACGGCGAGGCCGCTCCCCATCCGGACCGCGCCGACGCCAGCGAGGCGGAGATCCGTCGCCGTGCCGACCTGCGCCGCCGCCACCTGGGCGACATCCGCTCCGGCCTGGACGAGAAGACCAGCGTGAAGGGCCAGCTCGCGGCCTTCGCCGCGCAGCGCAAGGGTCGCGGCGTCACCCCCGAGACCGCACACGCCACCGAGCAGACCGCGCCGTTCACCGGTGCCGCCCGCGCGGGGGAGCGGACCGCCGAGGCCGAGGACTACGTGAAGGACAACTGGCAGCCGCTCGCGCTGCTCGGCGCCTCCTCCGCCGCGTTCGTGGCGCTCGCCGGCCGCCTGCGCCGCCGCTGATCCGAGGGCGCCCGCCCTCCCCAGCCCCCGAGGCCCCGATCCCCACGGATCGGGGCCTCGTCGTCTGCGGGGAGGGGCGACGGCGTCGGTAGGCTGGGCGTGTGGGGCGCCCGGCGGGGGCGTCCGCCCGCGGACCCTGGAGGAGTGACCCATGCGTGTGATCGACGTCGGCCTGCGCGAGGGCCACGAGTACCGCGTCCGCGACACCTGGCTGACCGTGCCGAACCTCATCACCCTGGCCCGCTTCGCCCTGGTCCCGGTGTTCGTGTGGCTCACCGTCGACGGCCGACACCTGGACGCGTTCGTGATCCTCGCCGTGCTCTCCGGCACGGACTGGGTGGACGGCTACGTGGCGCGCCGGTTCGACATGATCTCCACGGTCGGGCGGTGGCTCGACCCGGTGGCGGACCGCCTCTCCCTGCTGGTGGTGGCCGTGACGTTCGTGGCCACCGGCATCGCCCCGCTCTGGCTCGCCCTGGCCATCGCGATCCCGGACGTCGTGCTCGCCGCCGTGTGCCTGTGGCTGTTCGGCGGCAGCCCGGACCTGCCGGTCACGGTCCTGGGCAAGGTGCGCACCGCGCTGCTGCTGGTGGGCACGCCCCTGCTGCTGCTCGCCCGTGTGCCGGGGGTCGACGGCGGCCCGTGGAGCGGCGTGACCCTGGCTCTGGTCGGGGCCGGTTGCCTGCTGCACATCCTCGCCGCGGGGGACTACCTCGTGCGCGCGGTGGGCAAGGCCCGCGGCCTGCGGGCGGACGGTCAGGACCCGCGCGAGGGCCCGTCCCGCCGGGGCTGACCCCGGCGCATGGTCGTGCCGGCGCCGACGGTTGCTACCGTGGGACGCGCGCCGTGCCCGCGGCCGATCCGCACGGCACGGGCCGGGCGCCGTCGTGCCATCGCCACCACAGAGAGGGACCGCCGTGTCCGACCGTCCCGGGATCGCCGCCGACCGCCCCCTGAAGGTGCTGATCGCCGCAGACACCTATCCGCCGCACGTCAACGGGGCCGCCACCTTCGGCCACCGCCTCGCCACGGCGCTGCACGCGCGCGGCCACGAGGTCCACGTCGTGATGCCGCGCAGTGACGCCGGCCCGGACACCGTGGAGCACCGGCCGGAGGCCACCGTGCACCTGCTGCGCTCCCTGCCGGCGCCGACGCACGAGTACTACCGTGTGGTGCTCCCGCGGCACGCCAAGACCTCCTTCCGCCGCATCTACCGCGAGGTCCAGCCGGACGTCGTGCACGCCCAGTGCCACTACATGATCGGCGAGGCCGCCATCAACGAGGCCGAGCGGCGCCGCATCCGGATCGTCTCCACGAACCACTTCATGCCGGAGAACCTCGAGCCGTTCCTGCCGTTCCCGCAGTGGTTCCTGGACATCGTCTCCCGGGTGTCGTGGAAGGACATGGGTCGACTCATGGGCAAGGGCGCGGTGGTCACCACCCCCACGGCCCTCGCCGCGCAGGCCATGGCCGAGCACGCCGGCCTGGACAACGTTCTCCCGGTCTCCAACGGCATCGACGCGAGCGCCTACGAGCTGCAGCCGGGGGAGAGGGTGGACCATCCCGGCCATCCGGTCGTGCTCTTCGTGGGGCGGCTGGCCGTGGAGAAGAACGTGGAGGTGCTGATCCGTGCGATCGCGCACCTGGCCCGCACCCGCCCCGACCTGGACGTGCACGCCGAGATCGTCGGCGACGGCGAGCAGCGCGACCGCATCCGTGCCACGGTGGACGAGGAGGGGGTGGCCGACCGCGTCCTGCTGCGCGGCCACGTCTCCGAGGAGGAGCTGCGGGCGGCCTACCTGCGCGCCGACGTGTTCTGCCAGCCGGGCACGGCGGAGCTGCAGTCCCTCGTGACCCTCGAGGCGCTCAGCGCGTCCACCCCGGTGGTCCTCGCGGACGCCCTCGCGTTGCCCCACCTCGTGGACGAGGGCGTCAACGGCCACCTCTTCCCGCCCGGGGACCACGTGGCCCTGGCCGATCGGATCGCCCGGATCCTCGACCTCTCGGACGCGGACCGCGCCGCCATGGGCGAGGCGTCCCACGCGAAGGCCCTGCATCATTCCGCCCAGAAGACGGTGGACATCTTCGAGCGCCTCTACCGCGGCGCGACGGCCGCCGAGGTCCGCGCGATGCTCTGAGCCCTGTCGGTAGGATGGGCGGGTCCCGCGCGATGCCGCGGGGGAGGGGCGTTAGCTCAGTCGGTCAGAGCAGGGGACTCATAATCCCTGGGTCGCGGGTTCAAGTCCCGCACGCCCTACAGAAAACGGCCCCCGGCCGCGCGGTATGGCGCGGGCCGGGGGCCGTCGTCGTGCCGGTGCTCAGTAGCGGGCGGCCACCGCGAGCATGTCGGACTTCATGATCGTCGTGGAGGTGAACACCAGGCCCGCGTCCTCGTTGAGGGCGTGGGCGAGCTGGCCGCCGCCCATGTACATGGCCGTGTGGTAGATGCGGCCGGTGGACTGGTTCGCATAGAACACGAGGTCGCCGGGCTGGGCCTGGGAGATCGGCACGTAGGACTTCGCGGCGAGGTACTGGTCGCCGGCGCGGCGCGGGATGGAGATGCCGGCCCGGGCCATGGCCTGCTGGGTGAGGCCGGAGCAGTCGAAGCCGGAGGGGCCGTTGCCGCCCCACACGTAATAGGAGGACGGGTTCCGGACGGCGGAGCGCACGTAGTCGACGGCAGCCTGCTTGGACGCGGGCGCCGGCGCAGGGGCGGGGGCGCTGGAGTTGGAGACCGAGGTGGTCTTCAGGACCATCCCCGGGTGGAGCATGGTCGAGGAGCTCATGCCGTTGATGGACTGCAGGATCGAGGCGGACACCCCCGTGCGGTAGGAGATGATCCACCAGCCGTTGCCGGCCAGCACGGTGTAGGTCGAGCCCGAGGTGGACGGCGCCGGGGCCGGGGTCGGGGTGGCAGTGCCGGAGGTCTTGAGGACCATGCCGGGATGCAGCACGGTCGCGGCGGTCATGCCGTTGAGCGACTGCAACCTGGACATGGAGACGCCGGTGCGCTGGGCGATGATCCACCAGCCGTCGCCGGAGCGGACGGTGTAGGCGGTCTCGGCGGCCTGGGCGGTCTCGGCGACGGACACGGTGCCGACGCCGGTCAGGGCGGCGGCGCCCAGGGCGAGGGCCACGGAGGCGGCGGCGGTGCGGGGGGCGCGACGCACAGCGGCGTGCGAGGAGGTCACGGACATCGGATCTTCTTCCCGGACAGGACCTGCGGCCCATGAGGGCGGTGCCTCCGGGCGATGCCCGGAACGAGGCCGGACCGCGGGTGCGAGTTGACGAGCAGTGCGGATGACCGGGTACGCGAGGATGCGGAGGAAGCCCCGGTGTGGCGGACCAGTCGTAACCGATCCGTGATCAAGATACACGATCGTTATCGAAACGCAATCAGAAATTCGGATGACGCCCAGGTGGCCGCACGGTGCTCGACACCCCCCGCTCGGCACCCTCCGTGCGTGGCTGCCCGGGCCCCGTTCCGACCCGGCGCTAGCGTGGTCCGGGTGAGCCCCTCCCGCCCCCTGCGCCTCCTGATGGACGCCCGCTACACCCGCACCGACTTCCACGACGGCATCTCCCGCTACGGCGCGAGCCTCCTCGAGGCGGTGGCCCGCCGGGCCGCCGCACCGGGCCCGGCGGGGGTCGACGTCGAGGTCGCGATGCTGATCTCGGACGAACGACAGCTGGCCCTGCTCCCGGACGGCGTGCCGTGGCACCTCGTCTCCGGCCCCACCTCCCCACGCGAGCCGTTCGTGGCCCGTCAGGTCGCGCGTCTGCGACCGGACGTCGTCTTCTCGCCCATGCAGACCATGGGGTCGTGGGGGCGGGACTACGCCCTGATCCTCACGCTCCACGACCTCATCTACTACGAGCACCGCACCCCGCCGCGGAACCTGTCCGAGCCGATCCGCTGGCTCTGGCGGGCCTATCACCTGACCAAGATCCCGCAGCGGCTCCTGCTCGACCGCGCGGACGCGGTCGCCACGGTCTCCCGGACGACGGCGGAGCTCATCGCCCGGCACCGCCTCACCCGGCGTCCGGTCCACGTCGTCGCGAACGCGGCGCAGGCGGTCCCGGAGCCGCGGGACCCGGACGAGACCCCGGAGCGCACGCTGCTCTACATGGGCTCGTTCATGGACTACAAGGACGTCGAGTCCCTCGTGGCCGCCGCGCCGCTGCTGCCGGGCTACACGCTGCACCTGCTCTCCCGCATCAGCCCGGAGCGCCGCGGGCAGCTCGAGGACCGGTTGGCCGAGCGTCGCGCCGGCGCAGGGGCCGACGGCGCAGACGTGGTGTTCCACGACGGCACCGACGAGGCCGAGTACGTGCGCCTGCTCCGCCGGGCCACCGCGGCCGTCACCCTCTCCCGCGCCGAGGGCTTCGGCCTGCCCGTGGCCGAGGCGATGGCCCACGGCACGCCGGTGGTGTGCTCGGACCTGCCGATCTTCCGCGAGATCGCCGGCGCGGGCACCGCGTCCTTCCGGGGTGTCCCGCTCGAGGGGGACCGGGTGGCCGCGCTCGCGGCCCGCGTGCGGGAGCTCGAGGACCCCGCCGAGTTCGCCGCGGCCTCCCGGGCGAGCGTCGCCCAGGCGGCCCGGTTCAGCTGGGACGAGTCCGCCCGCCGGCTTCTGGACCTCACGGCCGCGCTGGGTGTGGCGCGGCGTGCGGCCAGAGCACGGACGGGCCGCTCCAGCCGATGAGCACCAGCGGGTCGAGGTAGCGGTCGAAGGCCGCGTCCCCCACCCGCCAGCCATCGGGCTCCCGCACGCCCCAGTGCACGCACGCCCGCGGGCAGTGGGGTGGCGCCCCGGCCAGTCGCCCCACGGGGTCGCCCGCGTCGACGACGGCCCCCACCGCGACGTCGGCCTCCACCGGCTCGAGGGAGCTGCGGGTCCCGTTCGCGTGCTCGAGGGTCAGCACGGGGCGGTCGACCACGACCCCGGCGAACACGACCCGGCCCGCCGCCGGCGCCTGGATCGGAGCCCCGGTCTGCACGGCGAGGTCCACGCCCCGGTGCCCCCGACTCCACGGTCGCTCGGGTGCGACGAACGCGCGGAGCACGTCATCCGGGGCGGCGCCGGCGACGGGCGGGTGCCACGCGACCGGCGCGGCCGTCGCGCCCGGACCTGCCGGGGACGCCGCGACGAGGAGCAGCGCGTCGCGCGTGGACGGTGCGGGCGTGGCCCGGGACACGGGGCCGAGGTCGCCCATCCCCAGGGCGAGGACGAGCCAGGCGAGCAGGGCTGCCGCGACACACCCCGCGATGCGCGGACGCGGGAGCGGACGGGGGAGGAGCGTGCGAGGGGTCATGGCGTCAGCCTGGCGTCCCGGGCGGCCGCGTGGCGGGCCCGCAGTCCCATCGTGGAGAGCGCCCGCCGCACCGGCCCCTGTGCAGGAGTCGGCGATGGGAGCGGTCGCCCACCTGGGGTAGGATTCACCTCAGCGGTGTCCTGTGGCCGGCCCTGTGCTGTGCCCCGGACGCCGACTCCGCGCATCGCGGTGGGTCGCTTCAGCGGCCCAGCCCCCACGCTCGGTCCCGTCCCCGCCGTCCTCCTGGAGAGGACGTCGGCGCGGGTGCTCGTGGGGCCCGGCAGCCCGCCGTCGTGATGCCAGGGGCCGCCCGACCGGGCCGGCCGCCAACCGTCAAGAAATCGACCGGCAGACCGCCCGCGCGTGAAGCGCGGGGTGCCACGGCTGCCACAGAAGGGAACGTCATGCCCGTCGTGACCATGCGCCAGCTCCTCGACTCCGGTGTCCACTTCGGCCACCAGACCCGCCGCTGGAACCCCAAGATGAAGCGCTTCATCTTCACCGAGCGCAACGGCATCTACATCATCGATCTCCAGCAGTCGCTGTCCTACATCGACCGCGCCTACGAGTTCGTCAAGGAGACCGTCGCCCACGGCGGCACCATCCTGTTCGTCGGCACCAAGAAGCAGGCCCAGGAGGCCATCGCGGAGCAGGCCGGCCGCGTGGGCATGCCCTACGTGAACCACCGCTGGCTCGGCGGCATGCTGACCAACTTCTCCACCGTCTCCAAGCGCGTGCAGCGCATGAAGGAGCTCGAGGAGATCGACTTCGAGGACGTGGCCGGCTCGCAGTTCACCAAGAAGGAACTGCTGCTGCTCAACCGTGAGCTCGAGAAGCTGCAGGCCAACCTCGGCGGCATCCGCAACATGGCCAAGACCCCCTCCGCCGTGTGGGTCGTGGACACCAAGAAGGAGCACCTGGCCGTCGACGAGGCCCAGAAGCTCGGCATCCCGGTCGTCGCCATCCTGGACACCAACTGCGATCCGGACGAGGTCGCCTACCCGATCCCGGGCAACGACGACGCCATCCGCTCCGTGAACCTGCTGACCCGCGTGGTCGCGGACGCCGTCGCCGAGGGCCTGATCGCCCGTCAGGGCGGCAAGTCCGGCCAGGCGGCCGCCGAGCCGATGGCCGAGTGGGAGCGCGAGCTGCTCGAGCAGCACAACGCCCAGCAGGCCGAGCAGGCTGAGCAGGCCGAGGCCCCCGCCGCCGAGGCGCCGGCCGAGCAGGCCGAGGCCCCCGCCGCCGAGGCCGCCCCGCAGGGCGAGTGATCCCGGCCGGTCCGTCCGCCCGGCCCCACCCGGCCGGGCCGACGGGCCGGTTCAGACCCCGAACATCCCGCACAACCCACACCACGGGAAGGACCGAACGAGCATGGCGAACTACACCGCTGCTGACATCAAGGCCCTGCGCGAGCGCACCGGCGCCGGCATGATGGACGTGAAGAAGGCTCTGGACGAGGCCGACGGCGACGCCGAGAAGGCCATCGAGATCATCCGCGTGAAGGGCCTCAAGGGCGCCACCAAGCGCGAGGGCCGCTCCGCCGCCGAGGGCCTCGTGGCCGCGACCGTCGAGAACGGCGTCGGCGTCATGATCGAGCTCAACTGCGAGACCGACTTCGTGGCCAAGGCCGACAAGTTCATCGCCCTGGGCGACGTGGTGCTGCGCGCCGCCGTCGCCTCCGGCGCCACCGACGTCGACGGCCTGCTGGCCTCCGACTACGAGGGCCGCACCCTGGGCGACTACGTGACCGAGGAGGGCGCCCTGCTGGGCGAGAAGGTGGCCGTGCGCCGCCTGGCCCGCGTGGAGGGCGCCTTCGTGGACGCCTACCTGCACAAGACCTCCAAGGACCTGCCGGCCCAGGTGGGCGTGCTCCTCGCCGTGGACGCCGACTCCGCCGACGCCAAGACCGCCACGCACGACATCGCCGTGCACACCGCGGCCTACTCGCCCACGTACCTCACCCGTGAGGACGTGCCGGCCGAGACCGTCGAGAACGAGCGTCGCATCGCCGATGAGACCGCCCGTGCCGAGGGCAAGCCGGAGCAGGCCCTGCCGAAGATCGTGGAGGGCCGCCTGACCGGCTTCTTCAAGGAGATCGTGCTCGTGGACCAGCCGTTCGCGAAGGACCCGAAGCAGACCGTCGGCAAGGTCGCCTCCGACGCCGGCACCAACGTCACCGGGTTCGCCCGCTTCCGCGTCGGCAACTGATCGCCGCACCCGGACCGGCCGCTCCCGGTCCACGCCCCGCGGGGGCGTAGGATCGGGAGCGACCCGAGGTCCACTCCGGCGCCGGACGGCGCCGACGACCATCGCATGACGGGGTGGCCGCCCCGACCGGGCGGCCACCCCGTCCGCGTGTCCGCCCCCGGACGGCCGTCCCCGGCCCGACCCCCACCGACCAGGAGATGCTTCCCATGGAGACGAACCGCGCCCCCGAGGACCCGACCACCGCCCACGCCCCGCAGACCTCGGACGACACCGGCCGCCGTCGCGTGCTCCTGAAGCTCTCGGGCGAGGTGTTCGGCGGCGGCAAGATCGGTGTGGACCCGGAGACCGTCCGCGGGATCGCCGAGCAGATCGCCGCCGCGGCGGACCAGGTGGAGATCGCGATCGTCGTCGGCGGCGGCAACTTCTTCCGTGGCGCCGAGCTGTCCGAGAACGGGATGGACCGCCGTCGGGCCGACTACATGGGCATGCTCGGCACCGTGATGAACTGCCTGGCCCTGCAGGACTTCCTCATCCAGGCCGGGGTCACCACGCGCGTGCAGTCCGCCATCCACATGGAGCAGGTGGCGGAGTCCTACATCCCGCTGCGCGCCATCCGCCACATGCAGAAGGGCCGCGTCGTGATCTTCGGCGCAGGCACCGGCCTGCCCTACTTCTCCACGGACACCGTGGCGGCCCAGCGTGCCCTCGAGGTCGGGGCGGACGAGGTCCTGATGGCCAAGTCCGGCGTGGACGGCGTCTACACCGCGGACCCCAAGAAGGACCCCACCGCCGAGCGTCTCACGCACCTGACCTACGACGAGGCGCTGCTGCGGAACATCCGCGTGATGGACCTGACCGCCATGACCATGTGCAAGGACAACGACCTGGACATGCGCGTGTTCGGCATGGAGGGCCCGGGCAACGTGACCCGCGCCCTGCTCGGCGAGCCGATCGGCACCACCGTCACCGTCTGAGGCGCGCCGCGTAGGATGGCGGCAGACCTGTTCCACCACACCGAGGAGACACCGTGATCCAGGAGACCCTGCAGTCCGCCGAAGAGCAGATGGACCGCACCATCGAGGCCACGCGTGAGGACTTCGCCTCCGTGCGCACGGGCCGCGCCAACCCGGGCCTCTACTCCAAGGTGATGGTCGACTACTACGGCTCGTTCACCCCGCTGCAGCAGCTGGCGTCCTTCACCACCACGGACGCCCGCACGCTGCTCATCACCCCGTTCGACCAGTCGGCCCTGCGCAACATCGAGAAGGCGCTGTCCGAGTCCGAGGTCGGCGCGAACCCGTCCAACGACGGCAAGGTCATCCGCATCGTGATGCCGGAGCTGACCGAGGAGCGCCGCAAGGAGTACGTGAAGCTGGTCAAGTCCAAGGCGGAGGAGCACAAGATCTCCGTGCGCAATGCCCGCCGCAAGGCCAAGGAGGCCATGGACAAGGCCGTCAAGGACGGCGAGGTCGGCGAGGACGAGGGCGCCCGCGGCGAGAAGGAGCTGGACGCGCTCACCAAACGCCACGTCGAGCTCATCGACGAGATGGCCAAGAACAAGGAGCAGGAGCTGCTGGAGGTCTGAGCCTCCCGCCGTCCGCGCTCGCCCCATGACCTCCCCATGACCTCCGCCGTGTCCACCTCGCCCGCACCTCCGCGCGGCGGCCGCGACCTCAAGTCCGCCGTCCTCGTGGGGGTGGGGCTGCTGGCGACGGCCCTGGTCGGCCTCTTCTGGCTCGACTGGCTGCTGGTCCTCCTCGTGGTCGCCCTGCTGGTCGGCGCGGTGTCCGAGATCGCGACGGCGGTGCGCGGCATCGGCCTGGACGTGCCGCGGCCCCCGCTCTGGGTGGCCGCGGCGGTCCTGCCGCTCACCGCGTGGCGGTGTGGGGTGCCCGCGCTGTTCATCGCCCTGGTGGCATGCCTGGCGCTGGTGGCCGTGTGGACGGCGCTGACGCGCCGGCGTCCGGCGGGCCAGTTCATGCTCGCGGGCGTGTTCATCGTGCTGTGGGCGCCGTTCCTGCTCTCCTTCGCCGCGGCGCTCCTGGACGAGCCGCTGGGGCACCGCATGGTGGCGGTCCTGCTGCTGATGGTGGTCTCCAACGACACGTTCGGCTACATCGTGGGCTACCGCTTCGGCCGCACCCCGATCGCCCCGCGCATCAGCCCCAAGAAGTCCTGGGAGGGCCTGGCCGGCTCCCTGGCGGGCTCGGTGCTGGTGGGCGTCGTCGCCGTCCCCCTGCTGGTCGGCCAGCCGTGGTGGGTCGGCGCCGTCCTCGGCGTGACCACCGTCGCCGCCGCCACCTCGGGGGACTTCTCTGAGTCCATGGTCAAGCGTGAGCTCGGCATCAAGGACATGTCCTCCGCCCTGCCCGGCCACGGCGGCGTGATGGACCGCCTGGACTCCCTCGTGTTCGCCGCGCCGGTGGCCTACACCGTGCTGGCGCTGCCCCTTACCTGATCCACCCCTCGACCCGGCACGTCCGGGACCCACACCGCAGGAGACGCCCATGACCCCCCGCACCACCCCGGACGCCGAGCCGGTCTTCGAGCTCGTCGAGCAGGACGAGATCGGCTACGAGACCACCCACGTGGACGCCTTCATGGCGCGTGCCCGTGAGGCGCGCGACGGCGGTGCCCCGCTGACGGCGGAGGAGGTGCGCCAGGCCCGCTTCGCGACCGTCAACGGCGGCTACGCCACGGACGAGGTGGACGACGAGCTGGACCGTCTGGAAGAGGAGCTGGCCGCCGCCGAGCGTCAGGCCTTCGTCGCCGAGCGCGGGGACGAGGACTGGGCCGCAGACCTCCAGGAGCGCGTGGCCGAGCTCGTGGCCCGCGCCGACCGGGCCCCGGCGGAGCGCTTCCGCCGCCCCTCCCGCGCGGACGCCGTGAGCTACGACGTGGACCAGGTGGACGCGCTCGTGGACCGTCTGCGCGTCACCCTGGCCGGTGCGGAGGACTCGACGGATCCCGGCGCCGAGGGCGGGCTGACCGCGGACGACGTGCGCCGCGCGTCGTTCGGCGAGGCCGAGGGTGCCGCCGGCTACGAGGAGGGCCAGGTCGACGCCTACCTCGACGCCGCCGTCGACGTGCTGCTGCGCCGCGCCTGACACCCGGCCCTCGCGCGGCGGCCCCGGGCAGAGTGGCGCAGATCACACTCACGTGAGTACAATCGCACCACCGAGACGCCGCGCGCTCCACCCCTGCTCGCGCATGCGTACAGCTCCCTCGCCCCGCACCGTGGGCGTCGATCGGAAGGCAGTGCAGTGACCCTCGTGGACCACACCCGTCCCACCGGCGGCCGATCCGCCGGCTCTCCGCCCCCGGCGGGCCCGGCCGAGGCCGTGGCGCTCCAGGTGCTCGACGCGGAGGGCCGCCGCCGTCCACAGCCGGAGCTCGACCCGTGGATCGAGGACGTCGACGCCGACGCCCTCGCCGCGCTGTACCGTCAGATGGCCGTGGTCCGGCGCCTCGACGTCGAGGCCACGCACCTGCAGCGTCAGGGCGAGCTGGCCCTGTGGCCCCCGCTGTTGGGCCAGGAGGCCGCCCAGGTGGGCTCCGCCGTCGCGCTGCGACCGGACGACTTCGTCTTCCCGTCCTACCGCGAGAACGGCGTGGCCCTGCTGCGCGGCGTCCCCGCGCTGGACCTGCTGCGGGTGTGGCGCGGCTCCACGTTCTCGAGCTGGGACCCGAACGAGGCGCGGGTGGCCACCCAGCAGATCATCATCGGCGCGCAGGCCCTGCACGCCGTCGGCTATGCGATGGGCGTCCAGCGGGACCAGGCGGACGTGGCCACGATCGTCTACTTCGGCGACGGCGCCACGAGCCAGGGGGACGTCAACGAGGCCATGGTCTTCAGCGCCTCCTACCAGTCGCCCGTGGTGTTCTTCTGCCAGAACAACCACTGGGCCATCTCCGAGCCCGTGCGCCTGCAGACCCGCCGCAGCATCGCGGACCGCCCGTGGGGCTTCGGCATCCCGTCGATGCGCGTGGACGGCAACGACGTCCTGGCCGTGCTCGCCGCGACCCGCGCCGCCGTCGAGCGCGCCGCCGACGGGGGCGGCCCCACCTTCATCGAGGCCGTCACCTACCGCATGGGCCCGCACACCACCGCGGACGACCCCACCCGCTACCGGGACGACGCCGAGCTCGCGGCCTGGAAGGCCCGTGACCCGCTGACCCGCGTGGAGGCACACCTGCGCACCCTCGACGTGGACGTGGACGCTGTGCTCGCGCAGGCCCAGACCGAGGCCGACGAGTTGGCGGCCGAGGTCCGCCGCGCCCTCGAGGCGCTCGAGGAGGACGGCGCGGACAGGCTGTTCGACGAGATCTACGCGGAGCCCCACCAGGAGCTCGAGCGGCAGCGCCGCGAGCACGCCCTCTACCTGCAGCAGTTCGGCGACGAGGAGGCGGGCGCGTGAGCGAGCGCATGACCTTCGGCCGTGCGATCAACCGCGGCCTGCACCGTGCCCTGGCCGACGACCCCAAGGTCCTGCTCATGGGCGAGGACATCGGCGCCCTCGGCGGCGTGTTCCGCATCACCGACGGCCTGCAGGCCGAGTTCGGCGAGGACCGGGTGCTCGACACCCCGCTGGCCGAGTCCGGCATCGTGGGCACGGCCATCGGCCTGGCGATGCGCGGCTACCGTCCCGTTGTCGAGATCCAGTTCGACGGCTTCGTGTACCCGGCGTTCGACCAGATCGTGGCGAACCTGGCCAAGCTGCGCGCCCGCACCCGTGGCGCCGTGCCGATGCCGGTGACCATCCGCATCCCCTTCGGCGGCGGCATCGGCTCCCCGGAGCACCACTCCGAGTCGCCCGAGGCCTACTTCCTGCACACCGCGGGCCTGCGCGTGGTCTCCCCGTCCTCCCCGCAGGAGGGGTACGACCTCATCCGCGCCGCGGTCGCCTCGGAGGACCCGGTGGTCTACCTCGAGCCCAAGCGTCGCTACCACGACAAGGGCGACGTGGACCTGGACGTCGCGATCCCGCCGATGAGCCCCGCCCGCATCCTGCGCGAGGGCCGTGACGCCACGCTCGTGGCCTATGGTCCGCTCGTGAAGACCGCCCTGCAGGCCGCCGAGGTGGCGGCCGAGGAGGGCGTCGAGGTCGAGGTGCTCGACCTGCGCAGCCTGTCCCCGCTGGACACCGGCCTGGTCGAGTCCTCGGTGCGGCGCACCGGCCGGCTCGTCGTCGCGCACGAGGCCTCCCGCACCGGCGGCCTCGGCGCCGAGCTCGTGGCCACGGTGGCCGAGCGCGCGTTCCATTGGCTCGAGGCCCCGCCGGTGCGCGTCACCGGCATGGACGTGCCCTACCCGCCGTCCAAGCTCGAGCACCTGCACCTGCCGGACCTCGACCGCATCCTCGACGGCCTGGACCGTGCTCTGGGCCGGCCGAATTCGCTGGACTCCGTGGACGCGTTCGCCGCCCCCGAGACCGCCGAGCAGTTCCTCGCCGCCCAGAACGCCGGGGAGGAGACCCGATGAGCCAGAAGACCTTCCGCCTGCCCGACCTCGGCGAGGGCCTGACCGAGTCCGAGATCGTGACGTGGCGCGTGGCCGAGGGCGACGCGGTGACCGTGAACCAGGTGCTCGCCGACGTCGAGACGGTCAAGGCCGTGGTCGAGGTCTCGAGCCCGTTCGCGGGCGTCGTCGCGGCCCTGCACGGCGCCGAGGGCGAGACCCTCGAGGTCGGTGCGCCCCTGGTGACCTTCACCCTCGAGGGCGCCGAGCCCGACGTTGGCGGGCCCGCCGAGGGCGACGGCCGCGTGCCCACCCTCGTCGGCTACGGCGCCGCGCCGGACACCGGCAAGCCCGGCCGCCGTGCTCGGCGCGGCTCAGCGGCACCGGCGACGTCGGCCGCCCCGGTGGGTGAGCCCGCCCGCGGACAGGCGCCGTCCACGTCGGAGGCGGCCCCGGCCGGCGCCGGGCGCCCGCAGCCCGAGGCCGCCGAGCCCGTCCGCGCGGACGCGGCCCCGGAAGCAGTGCGGGGCGCGGCGTCGGGCGAGCGGCCCCGCTGCACCCCACCCGTGCGCCTGTACGCGCGCCGCGCGGGCGTGGATCTGGAACAGGTCACCGGCACCGGCGTGGGCGGGGTCATCACCCGCGCGGACGTCGAGGCGTTCCTGGCCGGGGGCGGGCAGCCCGCGGCCGCGGCGACGCCGCCGCAGTCCGGCGCCGAGTCGGGCTCGACCGGGGGCGTCCGCACCCTGGGCGGCCGCCCGCGCACCGAGGCCGTGCCGGTCAAGGGCGTGCGGAAGGCGACGGCGGCGGCCATGGTGCAGTCCGCGTTCACCGCCCCGCACGTGACCGAGTTCCTGCAGGTGGACGTCACCGAGACCATGGAGCTGCTCGCCGAGCTCAAGGCCTCCCGCGAGTTCCGGGACGTCAAGCTCACGCCCATGACGCTCGCCGCCAAGGCGTGCCTCGTGGCGATGGAGCGCACCCCGGACGTCAACGCCCGGTGGGATGAGGCCGCCGGGACGATCGTGCAGCAGAACTTCGTCAACCTCGGCTTCGCCGCCGCCACCCCCCGCGGGCTGATGGTGCCGAACGTCAAGGACGCCCAGGCGATGAGCCTGAGGGAGCTGGCCGACGCCATCCGCGATCTCACGGGCCTCGCCCGCGAGGGGCGGCTGTCCCCGGCGGATCTGGCCGGCGGCACCTTCACGCTCACGAACGTCGGGGTGTTCGGCGTGGACGCGGGCACCCCGATCATCAACCCGGGCGAGGGGGCGATCATCGCGATCGGCCAGGTCCGGAGGATGCCGTGGGAGCACCGCGGTGAGATCGCCCTGCGGGACGTCATGACGCTGTCCCTCTCGTTCGACCACCGCTTCGTGGACGGCGAGCAGGGCTCGCGCTTCCTCGCAGACGTCGGCGCGATCCTGCGCCGCCCGGGTCTGACCCTGACCATGGTCTGAGCGCCCCGGACGCGCCGCGGCCCCGCCGCCCGGGCACCGGGGGGAGGCGGGGCCGTCGTCGTGGCAGGCCGGCGCGGCCGCGGGCACGGCGGGGGCCACGGGGCGCGCTCAGTCGGCGGCGGGCAGCTCCATCACGAGCTCGGTGATGACCTCGGCGCGGGCGTTGGAGAAGACCTTCTCCTCGCCGACGGTCTCGAAGCCGCGGCGGGAGAGCACCTTCACGGAGCCCACGTTGTCCTCGGGCACGTGCGCCCGCAGCGGGCGGGCGGTGTGCTCCTCGAGGAACCGGTCCACGGCCGCGGTCGTCAGGCCCAGGCCCCAGTAGTCCTGCGCGGTCCAGAAGGACAGCTCGCCCACGCCGTCCTGCTGGGTGCACACGAGCGCACCCACGGCGCGGCCCTCGTGCTCGATGGTCCGCACGACGGTGTCCTCGTCCCCGAGCAGGTGGGCCCAGTGGTAGTCGAAGACACCGCGGTCCCGGGGGTTGCGGGGGGCGAAGGCGGACATCAGGTTGGCCTGCTCGTCCTGCTGGTGGAGGAAGAACTCGTCCAGATCCTCGGGTCGGACGTCACGAAGAAGCACGGCGGTGGACCTCTCGGGGCGGGGTTCGACGGCGTCCGCCGTCGCGGGTACCGGCCACCGTACCACCGGGCACGACGTCGGCCCGCCGGGCCGGTGCCGCCCGCTCAGTCCTCGCCGGAGAGCGGCCCGGGGGCCGTGGCCGCGGCCCAGGCCATGGCCACGAGGGTCGCGCGGCGGGCCGCGCGGTCGGCCGCGGTGCGCCGCACCGAGCGGGGGGTGGAGTTGAGCAGGCCCAGCACGGCCTGGGCGCGGAACACGGCGGTGGCCTGGTCCTCGCGGGGGTGGACGACCTGCAGCTGGCGCGCCCACACGTCGATGTAGGCGCGCTGGGTGCGCGTGATGGCCGTGCGCGCGCCGTCGGGCAGGGCGGACATGTCGCGGTCCTGCACGCGGATCACGTCGCGCTGGGCGAGGGCGAAGTCCGCCTGGAAGCCGATGAGGGCCCGCAGGGTCTCCGCCCCCGGCGCGTGCTGCGCCTCGGCGGCCAGCCCGCCGTCGAGCAGGTCCTGCGAGGCCGTGTCGAGGATCGCCGTGAGCACGGCGGCCTTGCCGGCGAAGTGGCGGTAGATGGCGGGGCCGCTGATCCCGACCGCGGCGCCGATGTCCTCGAGGCGGACCGCGTCGAAGCCCCGGGCCGCGAACAGTCGCGCCGCGGCCGCGAGCAGGTCCACCCGGCGTCGGGCCTTGGCGGCCTCCCGGGCGGTCGGCGGGGTCGCCGGGGCGGCGGGGGACGCGGGATCGGCGGCGGGCATGGGTTCCACTGTAGGACGAGACGAGGCGCGCCGGGCGCCCGGTCGACGTCAGTGACGATCGTCACTACACTGAGGCTCGGTTCAGTTAGTCGTCATTCACTGAAGGGGGTCTCATGACCGCCAGCACCCCGGCCCCGGCCGCGCAGTCCGCGCCCACCGTGGCCGAGCGCAACGCGGCCGGCCACGCTCGGCTCGAGCAGGAGCTCGCCGACCTCGTCGCCCGCACGTCGCTCGGCGGGCCCGAGCGCTCGCGCGAGCGCCACACCGGCCGCGGCAAGCTGCTGGTGCGGGACCGCATCGACGCGCTGCTCGACGAGGGCTCGCCCTTCCTCGAGGTCGGCGCGCTGGCCGCGCACGGCCTGTACGGCGGGGACAGCCCCGCCGCCGGCGTCGTGGCGGGCATCGGCCTGGTCCACGGCCGCCTCGTGATGGTGGTGGGCAACGACGCCACCGTGAAGGGCGGCACCTACTACCCCATGACGGTGAAGAAGCACCTGCGGGCCCAGGAGATCGCCCTGGAGAACCGCCTGCCGTGCATCTACCTCGTGGACTCCGGCGGCGCGTTCCTGCCCCGCCAGGACGAGGTCTTCCCGGACCGCGAGCACTTCGGCCGCATCTTCTGGAACCAGGCGCTGCTCTCCTCGCAGCGCATCCCGCAGCTGGCCGCGGTGTGCGGCTCCTCCACGGCGGGCGGCGCGTACGTGCCGGCCATGTCGGACGAGACCGTGATCGTGCGCGAGCAGGGCACCATCTTCCTCGGCGGCCCCCCGCTCGTGAAGGCCGCGATCGGGGAGGACATCTCGCCCGAGGACCTCGGCGGCGGCCGGTTGCACGCCGAGCGCTCCGGCGTCGCGGACCACCTGGCGGACGACGACCTGCACGCCATGCAGATCCTCCGGGACATCGTGGCCACCCTGCCCCCGGCCGAGGCGCCGGCCTGGGAGGTCGCCCCCGCCGCGGAGCCCGCCAAGGACCCGGCCGAGCTGACCAGCGTCGTGCCCGTGGACGTGAACACCCCCTACGACGTGCGCGAGGTGATCGACCGCCTCGTGGACGGCGGCTCCGTCCACGAGTTCAAACCCCTCCACGGCACCACCCTGGTCACCGCGTTCGCACGGATCGACGGCCACCCCGTGGGCGTCCTCGCCAACAACGGCATCCTGTTCGGCGACTCCGCCCGCAAGGGCGCGCACTTCATCGAACTGTGCGACCAGCGCGGCACCCCGCTGCTGTTCCTGCAGAACATCTCCGGCTTCATGGTGGGCCGGGACGCGGAGGCCGGCGGCATCGCGCGCGACGGCGCCAAGATGGTCACCGCCGTCGCCACCGCCCGCGTGCCCAAGCTGACCGTGGTGATCGGCGGCTCGTTCGGCGCCGGCAACTACGCGATGTGCGGCCGCGCCTACTCACCCCGCTTCCTGTGGATGTGGCCGAACGCGCGCATCTCCGTGATGGGCGGCCCGCAGGCCTCCTCCGTGCTCACGCAGATCAAGCAGGACCAGCGGGCCGCCGCGGGGGAGGAGCCGATGTCCCCCGAGGAGGTCGAGGCCTTCCAGGCGCCGGTCCGTCGGCAGTACGAGGACCAGGGCAGCCCCCTGTACTCCACCGCCCGCCTCTGGGACGACGGGGTGATCACCCCCGGCCAGACCCGCCGGGTGCTCTCCCTGGCCCTCGACGTCATCTCCCGTTCCCCGCTGCCGGACTCCCGGTTCGGCCTGTTCCGCATGTGAGGCACCCGTGACCGAGAACCACGCCCAGGGGACGCCCCTGTTCGACACCGTGCTGGTGGCCAACCGCGGCGAGATCGCCGTGCGCGTCATCCGCACCCTGCGCCGCCTCGGCATCCGCTCGGTGGCCGTGCACTCCGACGCCGACGCCGACGCGCGGCACGTCCGCGAGGCGGACACGGCGGTCCGCCTCGGCCCGGCACCGGCCCGCGAGTCCTACCTGGACATCGACGCCGTCGTCGACGCCGCGCGCCGCACCGGCGCCCAGGCCGTGCACCCCGGCTACGGCTTCCTGTCCGAGAACGCCGACTTCGCCCGCGCGCTGGAGGCGGCCGGCATCGTGTTCGTGGGCCCTCCCGTGGGCTCGCTCGACGCGATGGCGGACAAGATCCGCGCGAAGGAGACCGTGGCCGCGTACGACGTGCCGGTGGTCCCCGGCATCCAGGACCCCACGCTCACCGACGCGCAGATCACGGCCGAGGCCGAGCACGTCGGCTTCCCGCTGCTGATCAAGCCCTCCGCGGGAGGCGGCGGCAAGGGCATGGTGGCCGTGCGCGCCGCCGAGGAGCTGCCCGGCGCCCTCGCCTCGGCCCGACGCACGGCGCGCTCGGCGTTCGGCGACGACACCCTGCTGCTCGAGCGGCTCATCACCGCGCCCCGGCACGTCGAGGTGCAGGTGTTCGCGGACGCCCACGGCGCCACCGTGCACCTGGGTGAGCGCGAGTGCTCCCTGCAGCGCCGCCACCAGAAGGTGATCGAGGAGGCCCCCGCGCCCCTGCTGACCGGGCTGGCGCACGGGGCCGAGCTCCGCGAGCGCCTGGGCCGGGCCGCCGTGGACGCGGCCGTGTCCGTGGGCTATCGCGGCGCCGGCACCGTCGAGTTCCTCGTCTCGGACGAGAACCCGGACGAGTTCTTCTTCATGGAGATGAACACCCGCCTGCAGGTGGAGCACCCGGTCTCCGAGGAGGTCGTCCGGGTGCGCGGACAGCGCCTGGACTTCGTGGAGCTGCAGCTGCGCATCGCCGCGGGGGAGCCGCTCGGCTTCGCCCAGGAGGACGTGAGCCTCGACGGCGCCGCCGTCGAGGCCCGCGTCTACGCGGAGGACCCCGCGAACGGCTTCCTGCCCTCCACCGGGCCGGTGCTGCGCTGGCGCGAGCCCGCCGGCGAGGGCGTCCGCGTCGACACGCTCCTGCTGCCCTCGCAGGGCGAGGAGCGTGCGTTCGGCTCTGGGCCCGCCACCGCCGTCGGCGCCGTGGACCCCGTGGACGTCGACGGCGCTCAGCCCGAGATCACCGGCTTCTACGACCCGATGATCGCCAAGCTCATCGCTCGTGGCGCCGACCGCACCGAGGCCCTCGAGCGGCTCGACGCCGCGCTCGCGGACACCGTGCTGTTCGGCGTCCGCTCCAACCTGGGCTGGCTGCGCGAGCTCGCCGCTCGTGAGGACGTGCAGGCCGGCCGGCTCACCACCGAGCTGATCGACGGCCTCGAGGCGTGGACCGCCCCCGCGCTGCCCGAGGACCTCGCCGCCCTCGCGGCCGAGGCCCTGGCCGACGTGTCCGAGGACGCGGCCGCCGCCGAGCAGCGCGCGGCCGGCACCGCGTGGGCCCGGGCGGACGGCTGGCGCGGCGCAGGCGCCCCGCAGCCCGGGATGCGCGTCCGGGTGGGGGACGAGGACCGCATCCTCACCGCCCCCGCCGCCGACGCCGAGGTGGACGAAGACGCCGGAGCCCTGGCGGGCGTCAACCTCCTGGCCGGTGACCCGCGGGACCCGCGCTCGGCGTGGCTGCACCGCGACGGCGCCGCGTGGCAGGTCCGCCGCCTCACCCGGGCCGAGGTGGTCGAGGCCGCCCGCGCGGCCGCGGCCGCGCGCCGTGCCCCGGCCGGCGCAGCGTCCCCCGAGGCCCGCACACCCATGCCGGGCACCGTCGTCGCCGTGTCCGTGGCCACCGGGGACACCGTGGCCGCGGGCCAGGAGCTGGCGGTGGTCGAGGCCATGAAGATGGAGCACCCCGTCACGGCCGCCGTCGCCGGCGTCGTGACCGTCCACGTCGCCGAGGGCGACCCCGTGGCCGCGCAGGCGTTGATCGCCGTCGTCGAGCCCGCCGAGAACGCAGCACCCGAAGAGAACGCCTGAGAACAGGAGAGGACCATGAGCACCAAGCACCGCACCCTGCCCGCCCTCGAGGAGGACTACCAGGTCCTCTCCGACACCGTCCGCGAGTTCGCCGACGAGGTCGTGGCCCCGGTCTCCGCCGAGCTGGACGCCAAGCACGAGTTCCCGTATGAGATCGTGGCCCAGATGGGCGAGATGGGCCTGTTCGGCCTGCCGTTCCCCGAGGAGTACGGCGGCATGGGCGGCGACTACTTCGCCCTGGCCCTGGCCCTCGAGCAGCTCGGCCGCGTCAACCAGTCCGTGGCCATCACCCTCGAGGCCGGCGTCTCCCTGGGCGCCATGCCGCTGCTGAAGTTCGGCACCGAGGAGCAGAAGCAGCGCTGGCTGCCGGACCTCGTGGCCGGCACGCACCTGGCCGGCTTCGGCCTCACCGAGCCGGGCGCGGGCTCCGACGCCGGCGGCACCCAGACCACCGCCGCGCTCGAGGACGGCCAGTGGCGCATCAACGGCGCCAAGGAGTTCATCACCAACTCCGGCACGGACATCACCTCGCTCGTCACCGTCACCGCCGTGACCGGCACCGTGGAGGGCAGGACCGGCCACGACGGCCGCCCCGCCAAGGAGATCTCCACGATCCTCGTGCCCGCCGGCACCGAGGGCTTCTCCGTGGCCAAGGCCTACGACAAGGTCGGCTGGAACTCCTCGGACACCCACGCCCTGCACTTCACGGACGCGCGCGTGCCGGAGGAGAACCTGCTGGGCGCCCGCGGCCGCGGCTTCGCCCACTTCCTCGAGATCCTCGACGAGGGCCGCATCGCCATCGCGGCCCTGGCCACCGGAGCGGCCCAGGGCTGCGTGGACGAGTCGGTCGCCTACGCCACGCAGCGGACCTCGTTCGGCCAGAAGATCGGGCAGTTCCAGGCCGTGTCCTTCAAGATCGCCCGCATGCAGGCCCGCGCGCACGCCGCCCGCCTGGCCTACTACGAGGCCGCCCAGAAGATGCTGGCCGGCAAGCCGTTCAAGACCGAGGCCGCCATGGCCAAGCTGATCGCCGGCGAGGCCGCCATGGACAACGCCCGGGACGCCACCCAGGTGTTCGGCGGCTACGGCTTCATGAACGAGACCCTCGTGGCCCGTCACTACCGCGACTCCAAGATCCTCGAGATCGGCGAGGGCACCACCGAGGTGCAGCTCATGCTGATCGCCCGCGAGCTGGGCCTCTGACGTGACAGAACGCGTCGAGATCGAGCAGCGGGGCCGCTACGCGGACGAGCTGGCGGTCGGTCAGGTCTACCTGCACCGGCCCGGCCGCACGCTCACCGAGGCGGACAACGTGCTGTTCACCACCCTCACCATGAATCCGCAGGCCCTGCACCTGGACCACGCGTACGCGGCGGCCCAGCCGTTCGGCCGCCCGCTGGTCAACTCGATGCTGACGCTGTCCACCCTGGTGGGCCTCGCCGTCGGGCAGACCACGCAGGGCACGCTCGTGGCCCAGCTCGGCCTGGGGGAGATCGCGTTCCCGAAGCCGGTCTTCCACGGGGACACGCTCTACGGGCGCTCCGAGGTCACCGCGATCCGCGAGTCCTCCTCGCGGCCGGGGCAGCGGATCGTCACGTTCGCGATGACGGGGGAGAACCAGCACGGCGACGTCGTCGTCCGCGCCCAGCGCACCTGTCTGATGTGGACCGCGCAGGCGCACGCGGAGGCCAAGGCGAAGGCCGCCGACGCCGCAGGGACGGGAGAGCGGGCATGAGCGCGCTGACCCTCGGACCGGCCGTCATGTTCACCCCGGCGGACCGCCCCGAGCGGTACGCCACGGCGCTCGAACGCGCGGACGCGGTGATCCTCGACCTCGAGGACGCCGTCATCCCGGAGGCCCGGCCCGCCGCGCGGGACGCCGTCGCGGCGGCCTGGGCGGGGCGGGCGACGGGCGGGGTCGACGGCGGCCCGCTGGACGAGGACCGCGTGGTGGTGCGCGTGAACCCCGCGGGCACCGCGGACCACGACGCCGACCTGGCCATGCTCGCCGGGACGGGCTGGCGCACGCTCATGCTCGCCAAGGCCGAGTCCGCCGCGCAGGTGGACGGGGTCGTCGCCGCCCTCGGACCGCAGACCCGCGTCGTCGCCCTGTGCGAGACCGCGGCCGGGATCCTTGCCGCCGCCGAACTGGCCGCCCACCCGCACGTGGGTGCGCTGATGTGGGGCGCCGAGGACCTCGTGGCGTCGATGGGCGGCAGCTCCTCCCGTACCCCCGAGGGCGCCTACCGCTCCGTGGTCCAGCACGCCCGCGCGACGGTGCTGCTGGCGGCGGCCGCCCACGGCGCGGCCGCATGGGACGCCGTCCACCTGGACCTCGGCGACGAGGCCGGGCTGGCCGCCGAGGCCGAGGACGCCGTCGCCCTGGGCTGCACCGCGACCGTGTGCCTGCACCCGCGCCAGGTGCCCGTCGTGCGCTCCGCCTACACGCCCGCCCCGGAGGCCGTCGAGCGCGCCCGGCGCGTCCTCGCCGCGGCCGAGGGCCGACACGGGGCCTTCGAGCTGGACGGGACGATGGTCGACGAGGTGGTCCTCGCCCAGGCCCGCGCGGTCCTGCGCCGCGCGGACGCGGCCCGGCCCGCGAGTCCCTGACCGGCTCCTCGGCGGCCCCGTGCCCCGGCGGCTCCGTGCCGTCGGGGCGCGGCCGTGTCCGCACGGCTGCGCCCCGGGGCTGTCACAGGGGCGCACGGCCCAGGGGTGCGCTTGACGGCGCACCCCTCCGACCGCCAGAGTGTGGTTGTCATCACAGTGATCTGTCTCACACTGATCCGTCCCACGCACCCCGGAGGGCCCATGTCATCCAGCGAGCCCACGGCGCCGGTCCCCACGGCCGCGCAGTTCCGCGCCGCTCAGCAGTCCGAGGAGTTCATCGAGCTCCGGCGCACCCACCGATCCTTCGCCTTCCCCATGACCGTGGCGTTCTTCGTCTGGTACCTGGTGTTCGTGATCGTCGGCGCGTTCTTCCCCGAGTTCATGGCGATCCGCCTCGGCGGCAACATCACCCTCGGCCTGGTCCTCGGACTGCTGCAGTTCGTCACCACGTTCCTGATCACCTTCGCCTACGTCCGTTTCTCCAACCGGACCCTGGACCCCCGCGCCACGGCGCTGCGCGAGCGCCTCGAGCGCGAGGCGGCCGGCGCCCCCGAGAACCCGGAGGCCACGCGATGAGCGCGCTCACCCCCCTGCTCCAGGCCGCCGCGCAGACGGTCGGCAACCCCGCCGTGAACATCGGCATCTTCGTCGCCTTCGTGGTGGTCACCCTCGTGATCGTGATCCGCGCGTCCAAGACGAACGCGTCCTCGGCCGACTACTACGCCGGCGGCCGCGGCTTCTCCGGCACCCAGAACGGCACGGCCATCGCGGGTGACTACCTCTCCGCGGCCTCG
Organism: Micrococcus luteus; assembly: GCF_022664405.1. Classification (NCBI taxonomy): domain Bacteria; kingdom Bacillati; phylum Actinomycetota; class Actinomycetes; order Micrococcales; family Micrococcaceae; genus Micrococcus; species Micrococcus luteus. Next base: position 51,447 of record NZ_JAKRLB010000017.1, read on the forward strand.
TTCCTGGGCATCGTGGGCGCGATCGCCCTCTACGGCTACGACGGCTTCCTCTACTCGATCGGCTTCCTCGTGGCGTGGCTCGTGGCCCTGCTGCTGGTGGCCGAGCTGCTGCGCAACACCGGCAAGTTCACCATGGCGGACGTGCTCTCCTTCCGGCTGCGCCAGAAGCCCGTGCGCATCGCCGCCGCCTTCGGCACCATGGCCGTCTGCCTCTTCTACCTCCTGGCCCAGATGGCCGGCGCCGGCGGCCTGGTGTCCCTGCTGCTGAACATCAACGACCGGGCCGGCCAGGCCCTCGTGATCGTGATCGTGGGCGTGCTGATGATCGTCTACGTGCTGATCGGCGGCATGAAGGGCACCACCTACGTGCAGATCATCAAGGCGATCCTGCTGATCGCCGGCGCGGGGATCATGACCGTGTGGTCGCTGGCCCTGTTCGGCTTCGACTTCAACGCCCTGCTGGGGGCCGCCGTCGAGATGAACCCGAAGGGCGAGGCGATCCTCGAGCCGGGCCTGCAGTACGGCGCCAGCGCGCTGACCCGCCTCGACTTCGTGTCCCTGGGCATCGCGCTCGTGCTCGGCACCGCCGGCCTGCCGCACGTGCTCATGCGGTTCTACACGGTGCCCACCGCCAAGGAGGCGCGCAAGTCCGTGGTGTGGGCCATCGTCCTCATCGGCGCGTTCTACCTGTTCACCCTCGTGCTGGGCTACGGCGCCGGCGCGCTGATCGGCCCCGAGCGCATCCTGGCCGCGCCCGGCGGGCAGAACTCCGCGGCCCCGCTGCTGGCGTTCGAGCTCGGCGGCTCCATCCTGCTGGGCCTGATCTCGGCGGTCGCGTTCGCCACCATCCTCGCGGTGGTCGCGGGCCTGGCCATCACGGCGGCGGCGTCCTTCGCCCACGACGTGTACGGCTCCGTGATCGCCAAGCACCCGCTCACCCCGCAGGAGGAGGTGCGGATCGGCAAGATCACCGTGGTGGTGATCGGCGTCCTGGCGATCGTCGGCGGCATCGCCGCCCAGGGCCAGAACGTGGCGTTCCTCGTGGCGCTCGCCTTCGCGGTGGCGGCCTCGGCGAACCTGCCGACCATCCTCTACTCCCTGTTCTGGCGGCGCTTCACCACCCGCGGCGCGGTGTGGTCGATGTACGGCGGACTGCTCTCCGCGATCATCCTGATCGTCCTGTCCCCGGTGATGTCCGGGACGCCGACCTCGATGATCCCGGGCGCGGACTTCGCGGTGTTCCCGCTGAAGAACCCGGGCATCGTCTCCATCCCGCTGGCCTTCTTCCTCGGCTGGCTCGGCTCGGTGACCTCGTCGCGCGCCGAGGACCCGGACAAGCAGGCCGAGATGGAGGTCCGCTCCCTCACCGGCATCGGCGCCGAGAAGCCGGTGCAGCACTGATCCGCGGCTGACCCGGCCCCACGGGGGTCGGCGGGGCGGGACGTCGCGGTGCGGTGTCCGTCCGGCCGGCCCCCCGTCCGTGTCCAGGCCCGACTGGCATCATGGCGGGGTGACGCACGGATCCCTCACCGACTACACGCTGCCCGCCCCCGCCCCGGCGGACGACGACGGCGCCCCGCGCGCCGTCGCCCTGATCGGCTCCACGGGCTCGATCGGCACCCAGGGCCTCGACGTGATCGCCCAGGACCCCGCCCGGCTCCGGGCCGTCGCGCTCGCGGGCGGGGCGAACACGACCCTGCTGGCCGAGCAGGCCGTGCGCTTCGAGGTCGAGGCGGTGGGCTCCGCCGCGGCGGGGGAGGAGGAGCTGCGGGCCGCCCTCGCCGACGCCGCCGCCCGTCTCGGGCGCCCGGCCCCCCGACCCGTGCTGTTCACCGGTCCGTGCGCCGCCGAGCAGATCGCCGCGTGGCCCGGCGCCGACACCGTGCTCAACGGGATCACGGGCTCGATCGGCCTGCGGCCCACCCTCGCCGCGCTGCACGCCGGCCACCGCCTGGCCCTGGCCAACAAGGAGTCGCTCATCGTCGGCGGGGCCCTCGTGAAGGCGGCCGCCCGCCCGGGCCAGCTCGTGCCGGTGGACTCCGAGCACTCCGCGCTCGCGCAGGCGCTGCGCGGGGGCACGGCGGACGAGGTCCGCCGCCTCGTGCTCACGGCCTCGGGCGGGCCGTTCCGCGGCCTGGACCGCGCCGCCCTGCACGCCGTCACGCCCGCCCAGGCCCTCGCACACCCCACGTGGGACATGGGCCGCGTCGTCACCACCAACTCCGCCTCCCTCGTGAACAAGGCCCTCGAGGTGATCGAGGCCCACCTGCTGTTCGACGTGCCCCTGGACCGGATCGACGTCGTGGTCCACCCGCAGTCCGTGGTCCACTCGATGGTCGAGTTCGTCGACGGGTCCACGCTCGCCCAGGCCTCCCCGCCGGACATGCGCCTGCCCATCGCCCTGGGGCTGTGCTGGCCGCGCCGTCTCCCGGGCGCGGCCCCGGCCGGCGACTGGACGCGGGCGGCCACCTGGACGTTCGAGCCCCTCGACGAGGAGGCCTTCCCCGCGGTACGGGCCGCGAAGGAGGCGGCGGCCGCCTCGCCCACCCACATGGCCGTGTTCAACGCCGCCAACGAGGAGTCCGTGGACGCCTTCCACGCCGGCGCCCTGCCCTTCGACGGGATCGTGGACACGGTCCGCGCCGTCGTCGCCGACTATGCCCCCGAGCACGTGCTCGCCGCGGCCGGCCACGACCCCGCGCCGACGGGGCTCACCGTGGATGCCGTGCTCGCCGCCGAGGCCTGGGCGCGCCGTGCGGCGCGGGCCCGCTGGTGACCGTCGTGGAGATCCTCTGGTACGTCGCGGGCGTCCTCGCGGTCGCGCTGGGCCTGGCGGTCTCGATCGCCCTGCACGAGATCGGCCACCTCGTCCCGGCCAAGCTCTTCGGCGTGCGCGTCACGCAGTACATGATCGGCTTCGGCCCGACGCTCGTCTCGTGGCGCCGCGGCGAGACGGAGTACGGGTTCAAGGCCGTGCCGCTGGGCGGCTACGTCGCGATGATCGGGATGCTGCCCCCGCCGCGGCCCGGGCAGACGCCCCGCGCGGCGTCCACGGGCTTCGTCCAGCAGCTGGGCCGCATGGCCGACGACGCGCGGGCCCAGGCCGCCGAGGAGGTCCGCCCCGGCGACGAGCACCGCCGCTTCCTCGCCCTGCCGGTATGGAAGCGGGTGGTGATCATGCTCGGCGGGCCGTTCATGAACCTGCTCATCGCGCTGGGCGCCACCGCCCTGCTGGTCACCACGGTGGGCACCTCGCAGCCCAGCACCACCGTCGCCGAGGTCTACCGGTGCGTGGTCACGATGCAGGAGCAGCAGGCCCGCGCCGCCTCGGGCGGGACAGAGGACTGCCGCCCGGGCGATCCCGCCGCGCCCGCCCACGAGGCGGGACTGCGCCCCGGGGACACCGTGCTCGCCTTCGACGGGCGGCCGGTCTCCGACTGGGACGCCCTCTCCGCCGCGATCCGGGACCGCGCCGGACAGCCCACCCGGATCGAGTGGGAGCGCGACGGCGAGCGGATGAGCGCCACCCTGACCCCGCGCCTGACGGAACGGCCCGTGACGGACGCGCTGGGCCGGCCCGAGCGGGCCCCGGACGGGACCGTCGCGACCCACGAGGTCGGGTTCATCGGCATGGGCGCGCAGCTCGAGACGGTCCGCGGCACTCCGCTCGACGCCGGCCCGCTCGTGGCCCAGCAGGTGCGGGGCGTCGTCGACGTCGTCCTCGTGCTGCCGCAGCGGCTGTGGGACACCGCCGTCGCCGTGGTGACCCCGGCCGAGCGCGACCCGGACGGACCGATGTCCGTGGTGGGCGTCGGACGGATCGCCGGGGAGGCGGCGGCGCTCGAGCAGGCCACGCTGACGGACAAGGCCGCCCTGCTGCTGTCCCTGCTGGCGGGCGTGAACGTGGCGCTCATGGTGTTCAACCTCATCCCGCTGCTCCCGCTCGACGGCGGCCACGTGGCCGGCGCCCTGTGGGAGGCGGTCCGCCGAGGCTGGGCCCGGCTCACGGGCCGCCCCGACCCGGGGCCGTTCGACCTGGCCCGCATGCTGCCGCTGACCTACGCGGTGGGCGCGGCGATGCTGCTCATGGGCGTCATCCTGATCGTGGCGGACATCGTGGAGCCGGTCCGGCTGTTCTGAGCCCGGCCCGTTCGCCGTGGGCGGTCGCCCCGAGCCCCGGGGCGCCCGCGCGCCTAGGATGGACCGGAGAACCCGGCGGCCCCGCGCCGTCGACCCCGAGAACCCATGAGGAGCGCCCCCGTGCCCGTCAGCCTTGGAATGCCGTCCGCCCCGCCGCCCGTGCTGGCCCCGCGCCGCACCACCCGGCAGATCCAGGTGGGCTCGGTGGGCGTCGGCTCGCAGCACCCCGTCTCGGTGCAGTCGATGACCACCACCAAGACGCACGACATCGGCGCGACCCTGCAGCAGATCGCCGAGCTCACGGCCGCCGGCTGCGACATCGTCCGCGTGGCCTGCCCCACGGACAAGGACGCCGAGGCCCTCAAGGTCATCGCCCAGCAGTCCACCATCCCCGTGATCGCGGACATCCACTTCCAGCCGAAGTACGTGTTCGCGGCGATCGAGGCCGGCTGCGGCGCCGTGCGCGTGAACCCGGGCAACATCAAGAAGTTCGACGACAAGGTCAAGGAGATCGCGCAGGCCGCCTCGGACCACGGCACCTCCCTCCGCATCGGCGTCAACGCCGGCTCCCTGGACCCGCGCCTGCTGCAGAAGTACGGCAAGGCCACCCCGGAGGCCCTCGTCGAGTCCGCCGTCTGGGAGGCCTCCCTCTTCGAGGAGCACGGCTTCAAGGACTTCAAGATCTCCGTCAAGCACAACGACCCGGTGATCATGGCCCGCGCCTACGAGCTGCTCGCCGAGCAGGGTGACTGGCCGCTGCACCTCGGCGTCACCGAGGCCGGTCCGGCCTTCCAGGGCACCATCAAGTCCGCCACCGCCTTCGGCTACCTGCTCGGCCAGGGCATCGGCGACACCATCCGCGTCTCCCTCTCCGCGCCGCCGGTCGAGGAGGTCAAGGTGGGCCTGCAGATCCTGCAGTCCCTGAACCTGCGCGAGCGCAAGCTCGAGATCGTCTCCTGCCCCTCGTGCGGCCGAGCCCAGGTGGACGTGTACACGCTGGCCGAGCAGGTCACCGAGGGCCTCCAGGACCTCGAGGTCCCGCTGCGGGTGGCCGTCATGGGCTGCGTCGTCAACGGGCCGGGCGAGGCCCGCGAGGCCGACCTCGGCGTCGCCTCCGGCAACGGCAAGGGCCAGATCTTCGTCAAGGGCGAGGTCATCCGCACCGTGCCCGAGGACCAGATCGTGGAGACCCTCATCGAGGAGGCCAACCGGATCGCCGGTGAGATGGACCTGGGGGAGGACGGCGGTGACCAGGCTGCCGCCGGTGCCCCGGTGGTCTCCGTCCACTGACCGGGAGGTCCGGGCCGCCACGGGTGACCGCGTCCGCCTGCTGACCGACGCGGACACCGCCGCGCTCGCGGCCCTGTCCGCCCGTGCCCCCGTGTCCAACGTGTTCGTGGACTCCCTGCTCGAGGCGGGCCGCCTGGCCGGCCCGCGCGGGGGAGCGGCGGGCACCCTGTTCCTCGGGATCGACGACGACGCCCCGGGCGCCGGCGCGCTGCGCGCGGCCGTCTGGATCGGCTCGAACGTGGTGCCGGTCGCCGCGTCCGAGGCCCCGGACGCGGGCTGGGCGCCGGGCGACGCGGAGGCGCTCGGCGCGGCGGCCGCCGCGCTGCGCCGCCGGTACGGGTCGGTCTACGGCCCGGCCGGTCCCGTGCTGGCCGCCGGCGAGGCCCTCGCCGCCGCGGGCCACCGGTCCCGGTCCGTGCGCCCCAACCAGCCGCTGCTCGTGCTGGGCACGGCCGGGGGGATCGACCCGAACCCGTACGTGGTGCAGGCGCAGCCACGCGACTTCGCGCGCGTCCTGCCGGCCAGCGCGGCGATGTTCGAGGAGGAGCTCGGCTTCTCCCCGTTCACCGGCGGTGCGGCCCAGTACCGGGACCGCGTCGAGCGGCTGATCCACGCCGGGCGCGTCTTCATCGACCCGGGCCCGCGCGACGCGGGCGGCCCGCTGCGCTTCAAGGCGGACATCGGGCTGCTCTCCTCCCGGTGCGCCCAGATCCAGGGCGTGTGGATGGCCCCCGCCGCGCGCGGCCGAGGGCTGGCGGTGTCAGCGATGGCCGCCGTCGTGGACTACGTGCGCCTCCAGGCTCCCGTGGTCAGCCTCTACGTCAACGCGTACAACACCCCCGCGCTGCGCACGTACGAGCGCGTGGGGTTCGAGCGGCGCGGCACGTTCGCGACCGTCCTGTACTGACCCGGCGGACCCTGCGCGGGCGATAGGATCGGCGGTCAGGACGTCGGGCACCCCGTGTCGGCGTCGTCCCGTCCCGCGCGCCGCCCCCGACCGCGCGAGCCCGTCCGAGGAGGCCCCGCCATGCCCCTGCGCATGTCCACCCTGTTCCTGCGCACCCTGCGCGACGACCCGGCGGAGGCCGAGGTGGCGAGCCACAGGCTCCTCGTCCGTGCCGGCTACATCCGTCGCGCGGCCCCGGGCATCTACTCGTGGCTGCCGCTGGGCCTGAAGGTGCTGGCCAAGGTGGAGCGGATCGTGCGCGAGGAGATGGACGCGATCGGCGCCCAGGAGGTGCACTTCCCGGCGCTGCTGCCGCGGGAGCCCTACGAGGCCACGGGGCGCTGGGAGGAGTACGGCGACGGGCTGTTCCGCCTGCAGGACCGCAGGGGCAACGACTACCTCCTGGCCCCCACGCACGAGGAGATGTTCACGCTCCTGGTGAAGGACCTGTACTCCTCGTACAAGGACCTGCCCGCGTACCTGTACCAGATCCAGACCAAGTACCGGGACGAGGCCCGCCCGCGCGCCGGCCTGCTGCGCGGGCGCGAGTTCATCATGAAGGACTCCTACTCCTTCACGGTGGACGACGCCGGCCTGGACGCCGCGTACGAGGCCCACCGGGCCGCCTACCTGCGGATCTTCGACCGCCTCGGCCTCGAGGTCGTGCCGGTGCGGGCCACCTCCGGTGCGATGGGCGGCTCCCGCTCCGAGGAGTTCCTGCACCCCACCGAGGTGGGCGAGGACACCTTCGTCGAGTCCGACGGCGGCTACCGCGCCAACGTCGAGGCCGTCACCACGGTGGCCCCCGCCCCGCTGGACGAGGCGGCCATGGCGGCCCTGCCCGCCGCCGAGGTCAAGGACACCCCGGTCTCCACCACCATCGCCGCGCTCGTGGACGTCGCCAACCAGCTGGCCCCGCGCGACGGCGAGCCGTGGACCGCCGCGGACACGCTCAAGTGCGTCGTGGTCACCGCGGTGGTGGACGGCGGCGAGCGCCGCCCGTTCGTCGTGGGCGTGCCCGGCGACCGTGAGGTGGACCTCAAGCGTCTCGAGGCCTCCGTGGGCCCGGCGCTCGGCGTGGTCGGCGAGCCCACGCTCGAGGCCGCGACCGCCGCGGACCTGGCCGCGCATCCGGCCCTGGTCAAGGGCTACATCGGCCCCGCGGCGGCCGACGCGGTCGAGGGCACGCCGGTCCTCGGCGCGGAGGGCTCCGTCTCGGGCCTGCCCTTCTTCGTGGACCCGCGCATCGCCCCCGGCACCGCGTGGATCACCGGCGCGAACGCGGATCAGCGCCACGTGTTCGGCCTCGTGGCCGGCCGCGACTTCACGTGGGACGGCGTGCTCGAGGCCACCGCGGTGCGCGAGGGCGACGAGGCCCCCGACGGCTCCGGTCCGCTGCACACCCGCCGCGGCATGGAGATGGGCCACATCTTCCAGCTCGGCCGCAAGTACGCCGAGGCCCTCGACCTGAAGGTCCTCGACGTCCACGGCAAGCAGGTCGTGGTGACCATGGGCTCCTACGGCATCGGCATCACGCGCGCCGTCGCCGCGATCGCCGAGCGCTACCACGACGACAAGGGCCTGGCGTGGCCGCGCGCCGTGGCCCCGGCGGACGTGCACGTCGTCGTCGCCACGAAGGGCGAGGACGGCCTCGCCGCCGCCGAGACGCTCGCCGCGGGCCTCGAGGCCGAGGGCCTGACCGTGCTCGTGGACGACCGTCCGAAGGTCAGCCCGGGCGTGAAGTTCAAGGACGCCGAGCTCATCGGCGTGCCCACCACCGTGGTGATCGGCCGCGGCCTGGCCGACGGCGAGCTCGAGCTCAAGGACCGTGCCACCGGTGAGGCCCGCCCCGTGCCCGTGGACGGGGCCGTCGCGGCCGTGCTCGCGGAGGTGCGCGACGGGCGCTGAGTGGTTCGGCGCCGTCGAGCTGACCGCCGGACTGCTCGTCCTCGTGCTCGCCGCGGGCTTCGCGGCGGGCTGGATCGACGCCGTCGTGGGCGGGGGCGGCCTGCTGCAGCTGCCGGCCCTGCTGCTCGTGCCCGGGCTGAGCCCGATCCAGGCCCTGGCCACCAACAAGCTCGGCTCGGTGTTCGGCACGGCGACGTCGGCGCTCACCTACCGTCGGCGCCTGCGGCAGGACCTGTCCACCGCACTGCCGATGGCCGCCGTCGCCTTCGCGGCGGCCCTGGGCGGGGCCGTGGTCGCCGCGCATCTGCCGGCCGGCGTGATCCGGCCCGTGATCCTGGTGGCGTTGATCGCCGTCGCCGTGTTCACGGCCGTGCGCCCGGGCCTCGGACAGGTCGCCGGCGTGGGGCCGCGGCGGCGCACCGCGCTGGCCCGGGCCGTGGCGCTCGGCGCGGCGGTGGGCTTCTACGACGGCGTCCTCGGCCCCGGCACGGGCACGTTCCTCATCCTGGGGCTGGTCCTGCTGCTCAAGTTCGACTTCCTGCACGCCTCGGCACAGGCGAAGGTGGTCAACCTCGCGACCAACCTCGGCGCGCTCGCGTACTTCGTGCCCTCGGGGCACGCGGTGCTGGGCCTGGGGCTGCTGCTCGGCGCGGCCAACCTCGTGGGCGGCTACGTGGGGGCCCGCATGGCGATCGCCCGCGGCACCGGCTTCATCCGCGTGGTGTACCTCATGGTGGTGGCCGCGCTCATCGTCAAGGTCGGCGCGGACACCCTCGCCCCGCTGCTGCGCTGACCCCGCCCCGTCCGCCCCGGTCGGGAGCACTCGGCCCCGCCGTGGGCCGCCGGTAGGCTCGGCCCCGGATCCCGACCCCGGCCCCCGCCCGCGTGGCGCGGCGGCCCCGACCCGACGAGTGAGGCACCCCATGGACAGCACCGACCGCCGCGACGACCTCGCCGAGCTGCGCATCCGCGTCGAGGAGGCCCTGGCGGCCGACGACGTGGTGGTGGAGCAGGTGCGCGCCACGGGCACCGCCGAGCACCGCACCGTCGAGGTGGTCCTCGACCGCGCCTCGGGCACCCGGGGTCTGAGCCTGGACGACGTCGCCCGCCTCTCCGGCCGGGTCTCCGCCGCCCTCGACGCCCTGGGCGACCACGTGCCCGGCGTCGGCGCGGGGGAGTACCTGCTCGAGGTCACCACCGCGGGCGTGGACCGCCCGCTCACCGAGCCCCGCCACTTCGCCCGCAACGTCGGCCGTCTCGTCGAGGTCTCGGTCGACGGCGCCGCGCCCGTGACCGCCCGTCTGAAGGACGTGACGGCCGACGACGTCGAGCTGGCCGTGGTGCGCCCGCCCGCCAAGAAGGGCATGAAGGCCAAGGAGCTGCCCGCCGAGCGGGTCGCCCTCGACCGCCTCGGTCCGGCGATCGTGCAGGTAGAGTGGAGCCCCGCTCAGCAGGCCGGCGACGCCGACGCCGCCGCGGGCGAGGACACGGCCGAGCACACGGAGGCATGAGTTGGACATCGACATGAGCGCGCTGCGCATGCTGGAGGCGGAGCGGGAGATCCCGATGGACCGCCTCCTCCCCACCATCGAGCAGGCCCTGCTCATGGCGTACCACCGCACCCCGGGGGCCCTGAAGCGCGCCCGCGTGGAGATCGACCGCGCGACCGGCCACGTCACCGTGTGGGCCACGGAGCTGGACGAGGACGACACGCCCATCGGCGAGTTCGACGACACCCCGAACGGCTTCGGCCGGGTGGCCGCCTCCACGGCGCGCCAGGTGATGATCCAGCGCATGCGCGAGGAGGACGACGACAAGGTCCTCGGCGAGTTCAAGGACAAGGAGGGCGAGCTCGTCTCCGGCGTCATCCAGCAGGGCCTGAACCGCCACATGGTCCAGGTGAACCTCGGCACCCTCGAGGCCGTCCTCCCGCCGCCCGAGCAGGTGCCCGGCGAGGACTATGCCCACGGCCGCCGGATCCGCGCCTACGTGGTCTCCGCGACGCGCGGCGCCAAGGGCCCGTCCGTCACGGTGTCCCGCTCGCACCCCGGCCTCGTGCGCAAGCTCTTCGAGCTCGAGGTCCCGGAGATCGCGGACGGCTCGGTCGAGATCACGGCGCTGGCCCGCGAGGCCGGCCACCGCACCAAGATGGCCGTGCGCGCCACCCGCCCCGGGGTGAACGCCAAGGGCGCCTCCATCGGGGAGATGGGCAGCCGCGTGCGCGCCGTCATGACGGAGCTCAACGACGAGAAGATCGACATCGTCGACCACGTGGACGACCCCGCCGCGATGATCGCCAACGCCCTCTCGCCCGCCACGACCGTCTCGGTGGAGATCCTCGACGCGGACCAGCACTCGGCCCGCGCCGTGGTGCCGCAGTACCAGCTGTCCCTGGCCATCGGCAAGGAGGGCCAGAACGCCCGCCTCGCGGCCAAGCTCACGGGCTGGCGGATCGACATCGTCGGCGACGGGGTCACCACCTCGGCCCCGGGCCGCTGACCGTCCCCGGGAACAGATCCGGGCCCGGACGCGCTAGGATGGATGAGGTCCTTTCCCGATCCGACGCCCGTGAGGGGTGAACGCATGACGTCTCGGACGGTCGTGCGCACCTGCATCGGATGCCGATCGAGGGCGGACCAGCAAGAGCTGGTGCGCGTCGCTCTGGACTCCTCGACGGAACCCCCATCCGTCGTCTGGGACCCGGAACGACGCCGTCCAGGCCGGGGTGCGTGGCTGCACCCCGGTGAGGACTGCCTCCACCTCGCCCTGCGCCGCCGCGCGTTCGGGCGGGCCTTCCGGTCCGCCGTCGACGCCGACGCGCTGGGCCGCACTGCGGAGGCACCGGCTGACAGACCGACAGATGAAGGCGGGTCAGAGATCTGATGCGTACCCGATGAGCACTGAAGCATGAGTGCCCAGCGATGAACTTCACCCCCTGCTATCAGGCAGGCCGTGGTGCGCGTGCCCTGGTGGCGCGCGCGACGGCCTGGAGCAACGTCAACGGTCCCAGGACGCGCTGAGACGGACAGCCCGAGCGGCTCCGTTCCGGCCCGTGGGGCCAGAACAGGAGAACCGTGGCCAAGGTCCGCGTCCATGAGCTCGCCAAGGAGCTCGGCATCACCTCGAAGGAGGCCTTGAGCACGCTCAAGGACCTCGGCGAGTTCGTCAGCTCGGCTTCGTCCACCATCGAGCCCCCGGTGGTCAAGAAGCTGCGCAACGCCTACCCGGGTGCCGGCAAGTCCGCCGCCAAGCCGGGTTCCACCCCCGCCGCCCCGGCCGCGGGCCGTCCCGCCGCACCGAAGCCGGCGGCCGCCCCGTCGCCGCGCGCCGCGGCGCCCACGTCGGACGTCGGCGCCCCGGTGCCCGGTCCCGCCACGGGCCGCACCCC
>NZ_JAKRLB010000018.1:0-56926 GCF_022664405.1 Micrococcus luteus
TGCTCTTCCGATCTGGGGCCGACGACGCCGCCCCGCCCCGCCCGAGGGCGACCGGCGGTTCCCGTGGCCCCGCACCGGCCCGGCCGAGCCGGGACGCACGCAGGTCGCCGCGCCGCCGCTCGCCGCACCCGCAGCGGGCCCCGACGGGCTGGACGCCGCCGTCGTGCGCCGACGCGTGGCCGAGGCCCGTGCCTCGGCCGCGGACGGGGCGGAGCCGCCGCTGGCCCCGCTGATCGCCGAGGCCCTCGACGCGCCGATCGACGACCCGCGCGTGGCGGCGCTGGTCGATGAGCTCGACGGCTTCGGCCCGCTCGCACCCTGGGTGCGCAGCCCGGGCGTGACCGACGTGCTCGTGGACGGCGCGGGCGCGGTGTGGACCGACGGGGACGAGGGCCTCGTCCGCCGCCCCGGTCGGCTCGACCCCGAGACCGCCCGGGCGCTCGCGGTGCGGCTGCTGCACCGGGCCGGCCGCCGCCTCGATGCGGCGGTGCCGCTGGCCGACGCCCGCGTGGGCGGCGTGCGCGTCCACGCGGTCCTGCCCCCGGTCAGCGGCGGCGGCACCCTGCTGAGCCTGCGGATCCCGGCCGCCACGACGCCGTCGCTGGCCGCGCTGGCCGACGGCTGGCCGGACGGCGCCCTCTGGGCCGACGCCCTCGAGGCGCTCGTGCGCGACCGCGCCACCGTCCTGGTCAGCGGCGCGACCGGGGCGGGCAAGACCACGCTGCTCTCCGCGGCCCTCGGCCGGGTGCCGGGGGACGAACGGATCGTCGTCGTGGAGGACACGGCCGAGGCCGCGCCCGATCACCCGCACGTGGTCGCCCTGCAGTGCCGCGCCGCCAACGCGGAGGGCGCCGGCGAGGTCGGACTGGCCGAGCTCGTCCGCCACGCGCTGCGGATGCGGCCGGACCGGCTCGTGGTCGGCGAGTGCCGCGGCGCCGAGGTGGCCGACGTCCTCACCGCCCTGAACACCGGCCACCAGGGCGCGTGGGGCACCCTGCACGCCAACGCCGCCGCCGAGGTGCCCGCCCGGCTGACGGCCATGGCCTCCTTGGCCGGCTGGCGGCCCGAGACGGTGGCCGCGCAGGCCCGCGCCGGCGTGGACGCCGTGCTGCACATCGCCCGCGACGGCCACGGGCGGCACCCCGTGGAGCTCGCCGTCTCGGACCCGCGCGCCGACGGGTTCGCCCTGCTGCCCGCCCTCACGTGGCGGCCCGGGACGGAGGCGACGGGCGGGCGGACCGTCGAAGGACCCGGCATGCCCGCGCTCGCGGCCCGGCTGGCGGGGCGGAGCGGCCGGTGAGCACGACGACGGCGGCCGGGCAGGCACGACGGTCGCGCGCTGGGCGTGCCGTGCCGCTGCTGCCCTGGCGGGCGGGGCGGGCGAGGCCGGAGGAGGAGACGGAGGTGCTCGTCGGCGTGCTGCGCCGCTGGGCCGCCCTCGTCTCGGCCGGCCTGACCGAGGAGCAGGCCTGGCGGGAGACCGCGTGCACCCTGCCCGCCTGCGGGCCGGGCCCGAGCGAGGCGGGCACCGCGTGCTGTGCCCATCACCGCGCCCGACGCCGGGCCGAGGCACTGGCCTGGGATGTGCCGGCGTCGCATGCGCCGACCGGGGAGGCGGCGCGCGGCGGCGGGACCCTGCCCTGGCGGACCCCCGCACGGGACCCGGGCTGGGCGCTGGTCGACGCGGCGCTCGCGGCCGGGGCCCGGGCGGGTGCCGCTCCCGCTGCCGTGGCCCGGCGGCTGGCCCACAGTCTCGAGGCGGACGTGGACGCGGCCCGGGCCCGCCGCTCGGCCGCGGCGGGGCCGGGCGCGACGTCCCGACTGCTGCAGTGGCTGCCCCTGGGCGGCCTCGGCCTCGCGTGGCTGCTCGGCACCTCCCCGTGGGACCTGGCCCGCTCGCCCTTCGGTGCCGTGGTCGCCGCGGTGGGGCTGCTGTTCTGGCTGGCCGGGCGGTCCTGGACGCGCCTGCTGCTGCGTGCGGCCGCGCGCGAACCGGCGGCGGTGGGCGCCGCCGTCGTGCTGGACGTGTTGGCGGCGCTGCTCAGCGCCGGCCGATCCCTGCCCGCCGCGCTGGACGACCTCGGCCGAACCCTGCCGGGCGCCCGCGGCCTGCGCACCACCGCGACGCTGCTGCTATGGGGCCGGGACTGGGACGAGGCGTGGGCGGGGCTCGACGCTCACCCGGTGTGGGTCGAGACCGCCGCCCGACTGCGACCGCTGCACCGGTCCGGGATGGCCGGCGCCCGCACGCTGGCCGAGACCGCCGCCGCCGTCCGTCAGCAGACCCGACGGGCCGACGAACGGGCGGCCGAGGAGCTCGCCGTGCGCCTGGTGATGCCGCTGGGGCTGTGCTTGCTGCCCGCCTTCGTGTGCTGGGGCGTGGTGCCCGTCGTCATGGCCCTGCTCGGGGCGGGACCGGGCTGAGGCGGCGGCGACGCCGGGGCGTCCGGTCCTGCACAGGGCCCCGATCGCCCCGCCCCATCCCCGGATCCGCGCCACCCCCGGCGCGCGAGCCCTCGAGCGGGCCAGCCTGGGACCAGCGGCCCGGCCGGGCCGTCATCACCGCCCCGCACCGCGGGGCCCACTCCAGGAGGACCACCATGACCCACCGCTCCCACACCGCCCAGCCCGCCGTCACCCGCCCGAGCGACCGCGACCGCCTCGCCCGCGTCGTCGACGCCGCGGGCGAGGAGACCGGCGCGATCACGGCCGAGTACGGCATCCTCACGCTCGCCGCCGTGGGCTTCGCGGGCGTGCTGGCCGTCGTGCTCACCAGCCCGGACGTGCAGTCGCTGCTCGTGGACCTCGTCTCCGGGGCGCTCCAGCGTGACTGAGCACCCGACCTCCGCCCCGCCGTCCGGGCGCCGCACGGGCGCCCGGACGGCGGGGTGGCCCCGGGCGCTCCGGGGCGGCGAGACCGGGGCCGTCACGGCCGAGTACGCGGTGCTGCTGCCCGTGATCGCGTTCGTGCTCGTGTCCGTCCTGCTGGCCGGGGCCGCCGCGGTGCAGCAGGTGCGGGGTCAGGACGCGGCGGCGTCGGCCGCCCGCATCCTCGCCCGGGGCGACGACGAGGCGGCGGCCCGGGACGCCGTGGCGCGCATGGCCGGCGACGACGCCTCGCTCTCGCACACCGTCGAGGGCGGGTGGGTGACCGTCGAGGTCGTCCAGCCCGGCCCCGGGCCGCTCGCCTGGGCCGAGGTGCTCACCCTCACCGCGCACGCCGCCGCCCCCGACCAGCGGCCCGGAACGCCCGCCGCCGGGCCGGAGGACCGGTCATGACCCGTGGGAGGGCGCCCGCGCGGGGCGAACGCGGCTCGGGCACCGTGTCCGTCCTGGGCACGGCCGCTCTGGGGGCGGGGCTGCTGCTGGCTGTCGCGGCGCTGGGGCAGGCCTCGGCCACCGGCTCCCGGGCGGCCGGGGCTGCCGATCTGGCGGCGCTCGCCGCCTCCGACGCCCGGCGCGGGCTCTCCGACCACGAGCCGTGCGTGCTGGCCGGGCGGACCGCCGAACGCAACGGGGCCGCCGTCGTGGCGTGCGAGGTGCGCGAGGACGGGACCGTGCGCGTCGCGGTCGAGCTCGCCCGCGCCCCGCTGCCGGCGGCCACGGCCGATGCCGTCGCGGGTCCGCCGCGGTCTCAGGCCCCGGGCGCCGCGTCCGTGGCCCCGCCGGAGGCACCGCCGCCCGAGCCGTCGGTCGAGGCGTCCGCCGGGACGAGGTGATCGGCGTGGTCCATCAGGAACCGCAGGACGGTCAGCGCGCCGGCCTTGTCCAGCGGGCTGTTGCGGTTGCCGCACTTGGGGGACTGCACGCAGGACGGGCAGCCCTCCGCGCACTCGCAGGCCGCGATGGCCCCCGCCGTCGCCTCGACCCAGCGCCGCGCCTGCTCGAAGCCGCGTTCGGCGAAGCCCGCCCCGCCGGGCCGGCCGTCGTAGACGAACACGGCGGGGGAGCCGGTGTCCGGGTGCAGGACCATCGAGACGCCGCCGATGTCCCAGCGGTCGTTCGAGGCGACGAGCGGCATCATGCCGATCATCGCGTGCTCGGCCGCGTGCAGGGCGCCGGGCAGGCGATCCGTGGTCAGTCCCGCGGCGATGAGCTCGTCCGAGGCTGCCTGGAACCACACCGCGGAGGTGAACAGGTCCCGTGCCGGCAGGTCGAGGGGCTCCTCGCCGAGCACCTCCCCGGAGACCAGGGCCTTGCGCTGGAAGGACACCACCTGGGTGCGGACCTGCACGTCCCCGAGGCACCAGCGCAGGGTGCCCGCGCGCGCGTCCAGGCGGCGGTGCACCGCCACGATCTCGATCTCCGTGACGTCCCGGGCCTGCGTGGTGAAGTCCGGCCAGGCGCGCGTGACGACCACCGCGTGCGCGTCCTCGTCCAGCTCCTCCACGAGGTACGTGCGGTCCTGGTGCACGTACACCGCGCCGGGATGCGCCTGGTAGTGGGTCTGGGGCGAGTCCATCGTGCCCAGCAGGGCGCCGGACTCGGCGTCGATGATGTCCATGGGACCGCCCCCGTCGTCCCGCAGGGAGACCATGCCGGCGGCGTGCTCGGGGTGCGTCCAGAACCAGCCGGCCGGCCGACGGCGCAGCAGCCCCTGCGCGACCAGCACGTCCAGCAGGGCGCGCACCCGCTCCGGCTCCCCGAACCAGCCGAACGCCTCGGGCGTGATCGGCAGCTCCGCGGCGGCCGCGCACAGCTGCGGGCCGAGCAGGTGCGGGTTCTCCGGGTCCACCACGGTGTCCTCCACGCCCAGGTCGAACACGGCCTGCGGGTGGTCCACCACGAACGTGTCCAGGGGGTCGTCCGAGGCCACGAAGAACGCGAGTGCGTCCTGGCCGCCGCGCCCGGCGCGGCCGATCTGCTGGAAGAACGACGCGCGGGTGCCCGGCCAGCCGGCCACCACCACCGCGTCCAGCCCTGCGACGTCGATGCCCATCTCCAGCGCCGGCGTCGAGGCCATGCCCAGCAGCCGACCCGAGCGCAGGTCCGCCTCCAGCTCCCGCCGCTCCTCGGGCAGGTAGCCCGAGCGGTAGGCCGCGATCCGCGTGCCGAGCCCCGGCTCGACCTCCTCGAGCTGCCGCTTGGCCGCGCTCGCGATGGCCTCGGCACCGCGCCGCGAGCGGATGAACGCCAGCGTGCGGACCTGCTGCAGGGCCAGGTCCGTGACCAGGTCGGCGGCGGCGGCCATCGCCGAGCGGCGGACGGGCGCGCCGTTCTCGCCCCGGCGGTCCGTCAGCTCCGGCTCCCAGAACGCCACCGTCACCGCCCCGTGCGGGGACGCGTCCTCCGTGACGGCCGTGGCCGGCGCCCCGATCAGTCGGGCGAAGTGCCCGGCCGGATCCGCCGACGTCGCCGACGCCCCGATGAACACGGTCTCCGGACGGTCCCCGCGGTAGTGGGTGGCGATGCGCCGCAGTCGACGCAGCAGGATCCCCACCTGCGAGCCGAAGACGCCCCGGTACGTGTGCGACTCGTCCACCACCACGAACGTCAGATTCCGGAAGAACGCGGCCCACCGCTCGTGGTGCGGCAGGATCCCCACGTGGAGCATGTCCGGGTTGGTCATGAGCACGGTGGCGTGCTCGCGGGCCCAGATCCGATCCTGCGGTGCGGTGTCGCCGTCGTAGGGGGCCGCGCGCAGCCCCGGGGCACCGTCCCGCTCGAGGGCGCGCCAGGAGGTCAGCTGGTCCGCCGCGAGGGCCTTGGTGGGGGCGAGGTAGAGCGCGGTGGCCCGGGGGTCGGCGGCCAGCCGGGTGCCGACCGCCAGCTGGTAGCCCAGCGACTTGCCCGACGCCGTACCCGTGGCGAGCACGGTGTGCGTCCCCGCGCCGGCCAGGGCCGCCGCCCGTACCTGGTGCAGCCACGGCCGCTCGACGCCGCGCGCCGCGAAGGCCCTGACCAGGCCCTCCGGAGCGTCCGCGGGCCAGTCCGTGTGCCGGGCCTGCCGTGCGGGCAGCTCGGTGACGTGGCGGATCTGCTCGGGCAGCCCGGTCCGGCCCAGCGCCGCACGGAGTCCGGCCCCCGCCGGCGTGTCCGGGCGCAGGTCGCCGGGCGCCGTGACGGACAGCCCGGCCACGACGTCGGCCAGCACCTCACCGACGGGCTGCGGCTCCGGTCCGGAGAAGTCCGGGGCGGCGTCGTCGACGGGCGGCGCGGAATCCGCCGTGCCGGGCGGCCCCCAGCCGCCCGCGGGATCCGCCCAGGGATCGTGCTCCGGGAGGTGGCCGGTCACGCCCCCATGGTGCCGGTGTGCTCGGCGGCGGGGTTGTCCTCGGCCAGGCCGCGACCCCAGATGGACACGGGGCCGAGGTCGGTCCAGGCCAGGTGGCGGTACAGCTTCTGGCCGTCCGGGGACGCGACGAGCAGGCCGCGGCTGATCTCACCGTCGCTCATGACCTCGGAGGTGAGGTAGCGCATCACGAGGGAGCCGAGGCCGCGGCGACGGTGGTTCGGGGACGTCCAGATCCGGTCGTAGACGGCGGTGCCGCCCTCCTCGGTGACCCAGCCGAGGGCGGCGAGCTCCTCCTCGCCCTCGGGCACGGTCGAGGCGCCGACGGCCAGGATGCGCAGGCGACGGCTGCCCTCCATCGGTTGGTCCACGCGGGCCTCATAGCCCTCGGGCAGCAGCGGGGGCTCCACGTCCTGCAGCTCGGGGTCCATGTCCATGGTCATGAAGCGCTCCGGCTCGGCCTGGGCCTTCAGACCCATGGCCTTCGGGTCCTCGCCGGCGTCGCCGAACACTGTGAGCAGGATCTGCTCCTGGTCCCGCACCGCCTCGCGCAGGTCCTCCAGCTCCCCGCGGGAGGGGTTCACCACCACGTGCTCCCACGTGGCCGGCACGTCCACCGTGGCGCGACCGGAGCCGCCGGGGATCATGCGGGCGGGGCGAGGGGTGCGCAGGGCCGCGCGTCGCCCCGCCTCCTGGCTCGTACGGTAGCCGCGCGATCGCGACCAGGCCGCGAACCAGATGTCGACCAGTGCCGGATCCAGATGCTCAGTCATGTCTGAAGGGTAAGGCGTGTGGCCGGTGCGGGCCAGGCCCCGCCCGCCCTCACGGCCGTGGCGTCCGGGGTCGCGCACTAGCCTGGACCTCGATGAGCACCGCCCCCCTCTCCCGCATCGCGCTGTACTACCGGTTCACCCCGCTCGCCGACCCCGAGGCGGTGCGGCTGTGGCAGCGCACGCTCGCCGCGTCCCTCGGCCTGACCGGCCGGATCATCGTGTCGCCGCAGGGGATCAACGGGACCGTCGGCGGACCGGTCGACGCCGTCAAGCGCTACATGCGCGGCACGCGGGAGCATCCGGCGTTCCGGGACCTCGAAGTGAAGTGGTCGGACGGCTCGGCGGCGGACTTCCCCCGCCTCTCGGTCAAGGTCAAGCCCGAGCTCGTCGCGTTCGGGGCCCCCGAGCGCGTCACCGTGGACGCGGACGGGATCGTCGGCACGGGGGAGCGGCTCACGCCCGTCCAGGTGGACGCGCTGGTCGCCGAGCGCGCCGGCACCGCGAACCCCGTGCGCTTCCTCGACGGCCGCAACACGGTGGAGGCGGCCATCGGCCGCTTCGACGGGGCCGTGGTCCCGGACGCGCACACCACCCGCGACCTGCTCGCCGCCGTCGACTCCGGGGCCCTGGACCACCTCAAGGACGCGCCGCTGATCACCTACTGCACGGGCGGCGTGCGCTGCGAGGTCCTCTCCGCCCTGCTCAAGGACCGCGGCTTCGCCGAGGTCTACCAGCTCGACGGCGGCATCGTCCGCTACGGCGAGGCCCGCGGCGACGCCGGACTGTGGCGGGGCGAGCTGGCCGTGTTCGACCGACGCCTGTCCACCCGCTTCACCGCCGATGCCGAGACCATCGGCCGGTGCGTCACGTGCGAGGCCCCGACCTCGGCGCTGCGCAACTGCGCCGACCCGGCCTGCACCACGCTCGAGGTCCGCTGCGCGGCCTGCGCCGCCGACGACCCCGAGCACCGCTGCCCCGTCTGCGCCCACCGCCCCCACCCCGCCGAGAGGACCGAGGCATGAGTCCCGTCCCGACACCCCCGTCGCCCCCCGCCCCGCGGCTGACCCCGGCCACGGCCGCGGCCCTCGCCGCGGACCTGGCAGCCCTGCCGTTCACCACCGCCGCCGTCGAGGGGCTGCTCGGACCCGTGGCCACGCTCGCCCTGGACCGCGAGCACGCCGAGGCCGCCCGCCGCGTCGTCGCCGGTCACCTGGCGGGCCCCGGCCGGCACGACGACGCAGCCGGCCCCGGCGACCGGCACGGCACGCGGGGCCTCGCCGCCGCCGTCGGGGCCTGGCTGCTCGGCGACCCCGTCCCCGCCGCCGACCTCGACGCCGCGCTGCCCAGCCTCGGTCTGGCCGGGGCCGTGGCGGCCGGGCTCGTCGTCGAGGGGCCGGACGGGCGCGTGCGCGGCGCGGTGGACCTCTCGCCGTACGACGCGGACGAGCCGGGCCGGATGTGGATCGCCTCGGACCTGACGGCCCTGCAGCGGCGCGGCCCGCTGCCTCCCGAGCACGTGCTCGGCATCGGTCGGGCCTCCCTCACGCTCGCCGGCGCCACGCAGCGCCGTCCCGTGGCCCGCGCCCTGGACGTGGGGGTGGGCTGCGGGATCCAGACCCTGCACCTGCTCGCCCACGCCGACCACGTGACCGCCACGGACCTCTCCGAGCGCGCCCTCGCCTTCACCCGGTTCAACCTGCTGCTCAACGCGGACGTGCTCGGCCTCGACCGGGAGCGGCTCGAGGACCGGGTCCGGCTGGCGGCCGGCGATCTGCTGGCGCCGGTGGCGGGGGAGCGGTTCGACCTCGTGGTCTCGAACCCGCCGTTCGTGATCACCCCGCGCACGGACCCGGACGCGCCCGTGCTGACCTACCGCGACGGCGGCCGCGAGGGCGACCGGATCGTCGCGGAGCTGATCGCGGCCCTGCCGGACGTGCTCGCCGAGGGCGGCACCGCGCAGCTGCTCGCCAACTGGGAGATCCCGGCGGGGGACACCACCGACGCCGACACCGCACCGTGGAACGCGCGCCCGCGTTCGTGGGTGGCGCCGGGGATGCAGGCCTGGTTGCTCCAGCGCGACCGGCAGGACCCCGCGGGCTACGCGGAGACGTGGCTGCAGGACTCCTCGCTCGAGCTCGACCCGCCCGCCTATGAGGCCGCCTACCGCGGGTACCTGGAGGACTTCGACGCCCGCGGCGTGGCCGGGGTCGGCTTCGGACACGTGTGGCTGCGCCGGCCCGCTGCGGACGGCTCCCAGGGCCGGGGGTGGGTGGTCGCCGAGGAGCTGACCCAGCCCGTGGACGAGGCCCTCGGCGCCGCGTGGGCCGCCGCCGTCGCCCGCCGGGACCGGCTCGCCGCGGGCCCCGGGGCGGGGGACGCCGTGGGAGACCCGGCCCTGGCCGCGCTGCGCGGACTGCACCTGCGCGTGGCCCCGGACGTCACGGAGGAGCGGCACCAGCGCTTCGGGGCGGAGCACCCCGAGGTGATCCTGGCCCGTCAGGGCTCCGGGTTCCGGCGTGTGGCGCGCCTGGACACCGCGACGGCGGGCGTCCTCTCGGCCAGCGACGGCGAGCTGTCCGTGGGGCAGCTGGTGGGCGCGGTCGCCGCGCTGCTGGAGCTGGACGAAGCGGGCCGGGCCGGCCTGCTGGCCGCGCTGCGGGAGCTGTACGAGGACGGGTTCCTTGTGGAGGGCTGAGCGGACGGGCGGTGGCGGGCGCGGGGACGCCGGGCGTTATCGTGGTCAGCGCGCCCTACGATGTGGGGACGTCCGCCCCCGGCGGACACGGGTCGGCTCGCGTCGGCCCCGGACCCGCAGCAATCCCGTCCCAGGAGGACCCGTTGTCCACTACCCCCGCTTCCGTGACCGCTTCCGTGCCCGAGGGCAAGAAGCTGGTCATCGTGGAGTCCCCGGCCAAGAGCAAGTCCATCGCGAAGTACCTCAACGCGGTGGGCTCCGGCTGGGTGGTGGACTCCTCCGTGGGGCACATCCGCGACCTTCCCAAGCCCTCGGACCTGCCGGCGGACATGAAGAAGGGCCCGTTCGGCAAGTTCGCCGTGGACACGGAGCACGGCTTCACCCCGTACTACGTGGTGCACCCGGACAAGAAGAAGAAGGTCACGGAGCTCAAGCGCGAGCTCAAGGACGCCGAGGCCCTCTACCTCGCCACGGATGCGGACCGGGAGGGCGAGGCCATCGCCTGGCACCTGCTGGACACCCTCAAGCCCACGGTGCCGGTGTACCGGATGACCTTCGGGGAGATCACCAAGGAGGGCGTGCGCCGCGGACTGGAGAACATCCGTGAGCTGGACACGGCCCTCGTGGACGCCCAGGAGACGCGCCGCATCCTCGACCGCCTGTTCGGCTACGAGCTCTCGCCGGTGCTCTGGCGCAAGGTCTCGCGCGGGCTCTCGGCGGGTCGCGTGCAGTCGGTGGCCACCCGCCTCGTCGTCGAGCGCGAGCGCGAGCGCATGGCCTTCGTCTCCGCACAGTACTGGGGCGTGGAGGGCACGTTCACCGTCGCCGAGGGCGCCCAGGCCGCCGAGGCCGTGGGCAGCTCCTTCACCGCACGTCTGAGCACCGTGGACGGCGAGCGTGTGGCCACGGGCCGCGACTTCGACGACGCCGGGCGGCTCAAGGCCTCCGCCGGCAAGAAGGTGACCCACCTGGACGAGTCCGGCGCCCGCTCGCTGGCCGAGGGTCTGCGCGGGGCGGACTTCACGGTCGACTCGGTGGAGGACAAGCCGTACACCCGCCGCCCGGCCGCCCCCTTCACCACCTCCACGCTGCAGCAGGAGGCCGCCCGCAAGCTCCGCATGAGCTCCCGCGTCTCCATGCAGGTGGCCCAGCGCCTGTACGAGAACGGCTACATCACGTACATGCGCACGGACTCGGTGAACCTCTCGCAGGAGGCCGTGCAGGCCGCCCGGCGCCAGGCCACCGAGCTCTACGGGGCGGACGCCGTGCCGGCCCAGCCGCGCGTCTACGCCAAGCGCAACGAGACCGCGCAGGAGGCCCACGAGGCCATCCGACCCGCGGGGGACTCCTTCCGGACCCCGGCCCAAGTCAAGGCCGAGCTGCGCCCGGACGAGTTCCGCCTGTACGAGCTGATCTGGAAGCGCACCGTGGCCTCGCAGATGGCCGACGCCAAGGGCTACACCGCCACGCTGCGGCTCTCGGCCACCGCGCAGGACGGCCGCCTCGCGCAGTTCAGCGCCTCGGGCACGGTCATCACGTTCAAGGGCTTCCTCGATGCGTACGAGGAGGGTCGGGACGCCGAGGTCGACGGCGAGAACGCGGAGGCCAAGGACCGCCGCCTGCCGCAGGTGGCCCAGGGCGAGCGCCTCACCGGTGACCCGATCGAGGCCACCGGGCACGAGACCTCCCCGCCGGCCCGCTACACCGAGGCGTCGATCGTCGCCGAGCTGGAGCGCCGCGAGATCGGGCGTCCCTCCACGTACGCCCCGACGATCTCCACGATCATGGACCGCGGCTACGTGTCCAAGCGCGGCACCGCGCTCGTCCCGTCGTGGACCGCGTTCGCGGTGATCGGCCTGCTCGAGGACTACTTCGCGAAGTACGTGGACTACGACTTCACGGCCCGCATGGAGGACGACCTCGACCGGATCGCCGCCGGCGAGCTCGGCCGCGAGGCCTGGCTGCAGACCTTCTACTTCGGGGCCCCCGCCGCGGAGACGGAGAAGGGCGTCGAGGGCCTCAAGCACGTGGTGGACAACCTCGGCGAGATCGACGCGCGGGCCGTGAACTCCCTGCCGATCACCGAGGACATCACCCTGCGGGTGGGCCAGTACGGCCCCTACCTGGAGCGGTCGCTGCCGTCCGACGCGGAGGCGGGCGCCACCCCGCCGCGCGCCAACGTCCCCGAGGACCTGGCCCCGGACGAGCTCACCCCGGCCAAGGCCGAAGAGCTGTTCGCCACCGCGCAGCCCTCCGAGCGCGAGCTCGGCACGGACCCGGAGACGGGCCGGACCGTCGTCGCGAAGGACGGGCGCTACGGGCCCTACGTCACCGAGGTCATCCCCGAGATGACCGAGGAGGAGCTGCAGGCCTGGCTCGACGCCCAGCCCACCGAGTACTACAAGAACGGCAAGCCCAAGCCGAAGAAGAAGCCGGCCAAGGAGAAGCCCCGCACCGGCTCCCTCTTCACGAGCATGTCCGTGGACACCGTGACCCTCGAGCAGGCGCTGCAGCTGATGTCCCTGCCGCGCGTCGTGGGCGCGGACGCCGAGGGCGAGGTCATCACCGCCCAGAACGGCCGCTTCGGGCCCTACCTGAAGAAGGGCTCGGACTCGCGCTCGCTCGAGTCCGAGGACCAGATCTTCAGCATCACGCAGGAGCAGGCCCTCGAGATCTACGCCCAGCCGAAGCAGCGTGGCCGCGGGGCCGCCAAGCCGCCGCTGGCCGAGTTCGGCGAGGACCCGGTCTCCGGCAAGAAGGTCACCGTGAAGGAGGGCCGCTTCGGCCCGTACATCACGGACGGCGTCACCAACATCACCGTCCCGCGCGGCCGCCAGCCCGAGGAGCTCACGGCGGAGGAGGCCTACCAGCTGCTCGCGGACAAGCGCGCCAAGGGCCCGGCCACCCGCGGCGGTGCCAAGAAGCCGGCGGCGCGCAAGACCCCGGCCAAGAGGACCACCACGCGGAAGAAGGCCTGAGCGCCATGCGCCTCGGTGTCCTGGACATCGGCTCCAACACCGTCCACCTGCTGCTCGTGGACGCCCACCCGGGGGCCCGCCCCGTCGCCTACGCGGAGCACAAGCGCTCCCTCCCGCTGATCCGCTACCAGGACGCCGACGGGGCGATCACGGAGGAGGGTCAGCGGGAGCTCGTGGACTTCGTCCGTGAGGCCGCCGCGTTCGCGGAGGAGCACCGGGCGGAGGACATGATCTCGTTCTGCACCTCGGCGATCCGCGAGTCCGCGAACGGTGCCGCCGTGCTGGCCCGCGTGCAGGCCGAGACCGGTGTGCACCTCTCCGAGCTCACGGGGGACCAGGAGTCGGCCATGACGTACTTCGCCGTGCGCCGCTGGCAGGGCTGGGGCGCCGGCTCCATCCTGAACTTCGACATCGGCGGCGGCTCCTTCGAGATCGCCTACGGCCAGGACGAGCTGCCCTCGCACGCCCTGTCCCTGCCGCTGGGCGCCGGCCGCCTCACCCGCGACTGGGTGCCCGAGGACCCGCCCAGCCCCAAGGCGGTGAAGAAGCTCCGCAAGCACGTGGAGAAGCGACTCGAGGAGGCGTATACGGCCTTCCCGCGCATTGAGTCGCCCGTGGTGGTCACCGCCACCTCGAAGACGTTCCGCTCCCTCGCCCGGATCACCGGGGCGGCGCCGTCGGCGGCGGGACCCTTCGTGAAGCGGCACCTGCACGCGGACGACCTGCACCTATGGGTGAACCGCCTCGCGGCGATGACCATCGCGGAGCGGGCGGAGCTGCCCGGCGTCTCGGACGTGCGCGCGCATCAGGTGTTCGCGGGGGCGATCGTCGCGCTGACGGCCATGCGCACGTTCGGCATCGCCCAGCTCGAGATCTGCCCGTGGGCGCTGCGCGAGGGCCTGATCCTCAACCGCCTCGACGCGCTCATGCTCGAGGGCCACCTCACCCGGGACGGCCTGCCCGGTGTCGGCCACGTGAACCTCAACCCGGACACCCTCCTGCCGGGACTGAGCCTGGGGGTGCGCTGACCGTGGCGGACTCCACCGCGCACGTGGCCCCCGCGGTGCGCTTCGGCACGGACATCCCCGTGACCCTGTCCTCCTCGTCCGTGTTCCCCCTGGGCACCCAGGACGTGTTCGCCACCGCCGAGGACCTCGGCTACGACGGCGTGGAGGTCATGGTCACGCACAACGCGTGGAGCCAGGACGCGCGGCGGCTGACGCGGCTGTCCGAGCGGCACGGGATGCCCATCGACTCCATCCACGCGCCCACTCTGCTGTTCACGCAGCAGGTCTGGGGCTCCGCGTGGTCCAAGATCCGCCGCTCCGTGGAGCTGGCGCAGGACGTGGGCGCAGCCACCGTGGTCGCCCACCCGCCGTTCCGCTGGCAGGGCACGTACGCGGTGCGCTTCGCCGAGGGCATCCACGAGCTCATGGCGGAGACCGGCGTCGTGATCGCCGTGGAGAACATGTACCCGTGGCGGGCCTACGGCCGCGAGGCCAAGATGTACCTGCCGCACTGGAACCCGCTGCCCGAGCCGTACGAGCACGTCTGCTGGGACTTCTCCCACGCGGCCATCGCGCGGGCGGACTCCCTGGCGGCCGTCCGCGAGCTCGGCCCGCGGCTGCGGCACGTCCACCTCACCGACGGCAACGACTCCGGCAAGGACGACCACCTGGTCCCCGGCGAGGGCACGCAGCGCGTGGCCGAGACCCTGCGCCACCTGGCAACCGAGGGCCTGGCCGGCGCGGTGTGCGTGGAGGTGGGCACCCGCGGCGTGGAGTACGCGGGCCAGCGCGAGGAGAAGCTGGCCGTCTCGCTCGCCTTCGCGCGCGAGCATCTGGCCGCCGGCGGGACCGACCACCACGACGACGACGGCGCTCCGCGCCCGACCACGAAGGAGACGGACCAACCATGAAGCTGACCATCCTGGGCCTGGGCACCATGACCGGGGCCATCCTCGCCGGAGCCCTCGAGGCCAGCGCCGTGCGCGCTGAGGACGTCACCGCGACCACCCGCTCCGCCGCCTCCGCCGAGAAGGCCGCCGCGCAGCACGGCGTCACCGTGACCTCCCAGGAGCGGGACGAACGCGCCAACCATGCCGCGGTCGCCGAGGCGGACATCGTCCTGGTGGGCGTGAAGCCGAAGGACATGGTCGCCACCCTCACGGACCTGGCGCCGTCGCTGCGCCCCGAGACCGTGGTGGTGTCCGTGGCAGCCGGCGTCACCTCCGCCACCATGGCCGCCGTGCTGCCGGCGGGGCAGCCGATCGTGCGGACCATGCCGAACACGCCCCTGACGGTGGGCTCCGGCGTCGTCGGCATGGCCCCCGGGCCGGGCGTCACCGAGGAGCAGACCACCGCCGTGCGCGCCCTCTTCGAGGGCTCCGGCCTGGTGGTGCCGGTGGCCGAGGAGCAGCTCTCCGCCGTGGTCGCCACCGCCGGCTCCGCCCCGGCCTACGTGTTCCTGCTGGCCGAGCTGATCGCCGCCCACGGTGCGGAGATGGGACTGGACGCCGCCTCCGCCGAGGCCATGGCCGCGGCCACCGTCAAGGGCGCCGGCATCATGCTCCAGCAGGAGGGGGCCAGGGCCGAGGCTCTGCGCAAGGCCGTGATGAGCCCGAACGGCACCACCGAGAAGGCCGTGGAGGCGTTCCTGGACGGCGGCATGGGCGACCTCGTGAACCGTGCCATGGACGCGGCCGCGCAGCGCGACAAGGAGATGGCCGAGGAGTTCGGGGCCTGACGGCTCCGGTGTGCCTCAGGGCCGGGCCGCGAACCGGTCGATGAGGTCCGTGTGCCCGGAGACGATGAGGGTGTCGCGCGGGCCCACCCGGGTGTCCGGCTGGGCGTAGGTGAAGTCCTCGCCCGGGGTCTTCACACCCACCACGGTCACGCCGTACTTGGAGCGCACGCGGGACTCGGCGAGCGTGAAGCCCACGCACTCGGCCGGCGGGTACATCTTCACGATCGCGAAGTCGTCGTCGAACTCGATGAAGTCGAGCATGCGCCCGTTCACGAGGTGGGCGGCGCGCACACCGGCGTCGTGCTCCGGGAAGATCACGTGGTTCGCCCCGATCCGCTTGAGGATCGTGCCGTGTGCCTCGCTGATCGCCTTCACCCAGATGTGGGGGATCTCCAGATCCACGAGGTTCACGGTGATCAGCACCGATGCCTCGATGGAGGTGCCCACGCCGACCACCGCCGTCGCGAAGTCCTGCGCACCGAGCTGGCGCAGGGCCTCGGAGTCGGTGGCGTCCGCCTCCACCACGTGGGTGAGCGAGGGGGCGAAGCGCTGCACGAGGACGGGGTCCCGCTCGACGGCGAGCACCTCGCGGCCCTGCGCGACGAGCTCCTCCGCCGTGGCGGCGCCGAAGCGGCCCAGCCCCACGACGAGCACGGGGGCGTTGGGATCGGTGCGCTGCGGGGTGTCAGCCAATGATCGGCCTCTCGACGGGGTAGCGGTAGAGCACGCGCCGCTGGCGCAGGGCCAGGGCGGCGGCGAACGTTATCGTACCAACGCGGCCCGCGAACATCATGGCCGTCAGGACGTATTTGCCGGTCGGTGGGCTCTCCGCTGAGACGCCCACGGAGAGCCCGCACGTGCCGAACGCGGAGATCACCTCGAACAGGGGCCGCTGGAGGGACTCGTCGGTGATGTGCACCAGCGCCAGAGTGGCCACGAGCACGAGGGTGGCCCCGAGTGCGAGCACCGCGATGGCCACGCGCAGGGACTCGGGGGCGATCGTGCGGCCGTGCGCCGTCACCTCGCGGTCGCCGCGCGCCTCCGCCACGATCGCGAGGAACATGATCGCCAGCGTGGTCACCTTGATGCCGCCCGCGGTGGAGGCGGACCCACCGCCCACGAACATCAGCGCGTCCATGAGCAACAGGGACTCGGGCTGGTGCGCGTTCGTGTCGTCGATCGCGAAGCCTCCGGAGCGGGTCATCATGGAGCCGAACAGGGAGTGCCCGACCCGCTGCCAGAAGCCCATGCCGGCCTGGGTCGCCGGGTTGCCCGCCTCGAAGAAGAAGAGGGCGACGGCGCCGAGCACCAGCAGGGCCAGCGTCACCTCGACCGTGAGCTTGGTGTGCAGGTTCCACTCCCGGAATCGCCACCCCTTCTCCAGCAGCACCATGACCACGGGGAAGCCGAGCGCGCCGAGGAACACACCGACGCCGAGCACCGTGATGATCACCGGGTCGTGCATGATCTCCGGCAGGCCGTCCACGTGCAGGGTGAACCCCGCGTTGTTGAAGGCGCTGACCGAGTAGAAGACCCCGTGCCACAGGCCGGTGAGCCACGAGCCGGAGATGGCCGCGAACCGCGGCACGAGGACGAGCGCCAGCGCGGCCTCGGCGGTCAGCACCGTCACGACGACGACGCGCAGCAGCTGGCCGACCTCGCCGAGATTCCCGGAGGTCATGCCCGCCTGCTGCGTCGCCAGCTTCGACCTCAGGCCCAGATGCCGGGAGACGGCCAGCGTGAGCAGCGAGGCAATCGAGAGGATGCCCAGGCCGCCGATCTGGATGGCCACGAGGATGATCACCTGGCCCGCGGGGGACCAGTGCGCGGCCGTGTTGACGGTGGTCAGACCGGTCACGGAGAAGGCGGAGACCGCGGTGAACATGGCGTCGTGCAGGGGGGTGGCGTGGCCGTCCGCCGCGGCCCACGGCAGGGCGAGGAGCCCGGTGAACACCAGGGCCATGAGGGCGAAGGCGGAGAGGGCGGCGCGGGCCGGGGAGCCGCCCACCACCGAGCTGACGGCGCGGCCCGAGCGCCGCAGCACCGTGCGCAGGTCGGTCGAGGACTCCAGCGTGGAGGCCTGGCCGGGCCGGGGGAGGCCGCCGGGCCGGCGCACCCCGCCGTGTCGGCGGGCGTGCGGAGTCGGACGGGGACCTGCCACGGGGCACCTCCTGCACGGGGGACGGGAAACGGACCGGCTCCACAGTATCGCGCGCGCCGTGGCCCGCGCGTCACGCGGGCGAGACATCCGAGGCGATCGTCGCCACCGTGCCGCCCGGAGCCCTAGGCTGGACCGTGATGAGCACCACGTCCACCCCTCCCGCTCCCACCC
Source organism: Micrococcus luteus (assembly GCF_022664405.1). NCBI lineage: Bacteria > Bacillati > Actinomycetota > Actinomycetes > Micrococcales > Micrococcaceae > Micrococcus > Micrococcus luteus. Next base: position 17,756 of record NZ_JAKRLB010000018.1, read on the forward strand.
CCGCTGCTGTGGTGTGGGACTCCAGCCTGCTCCGCTACCGGTTCAGCGCGGAGCACCCGATGGCGCCCCTGCGGCTGGATCTCACGCACCGGCTCGTGGAGGCGTTCGGCCTGCTGGACGCGCCCCACGTGCGGATCGTGGAGCCGCCCGTGGCCACGGACGAGCAGCTCGCCCTCGTCCACGACCCCGAGTACGTCGCCGCCGTCCGCCGGGCCGCGGCGACGTCGTCGGCCGAGGACGGCCGCTTCGGCCTGGGCACCGAGGACTGTCCCGTGTTCCCGGACCTGCACGAGTCCGCCGCCCGGATCGCGGGCGGCTCCCTCGTCGCCGCGGAGGCGATCTGGTCCGGCGAGGTGGACCGCGCCGTGAACTTCGCCGGCGGCATGCACCACGCCGCCCGGTCCTCGGCGTCCGGGTTCTGCATCTACAACGACTGCGCCGTGGCCATCCAGCGCCTGCTGGACCTCGGCGCGGAGCGCGTGGCCTACGTCGACGTGGACGCGCACCACGGCGACGGCACGCAGTCGATCTTCTACGACGACCCCCGCGTGCTCACCATCTCCCTGCACGAGACGGGCATCAGCCTGTTCCCGGGCACGGGCTTCGCCAACGAGATCGGCGGCTCGGCCGCCCAGGGCACGGCGGTGAACGTCGCGCTGCCCCCGCGCACCGGTGACGCCGGCTTCCTGCGCGCCGCCCACGCCGTGGTCCCGCCCCTGCTGGAGGCGTTCGCCCCGGACGTGCTGGTCAGCCAGCACGGCTGCGACGGCCACCTCACGGACCCGCTCGCCGACCTGCGGCTGAGCGTGGACGGCCAGCGCCAGCTCGCATTCGACGTCGGCGACTGGGCCGACCGGTTCGCGTACGGCCGGTGGCTGGCCACCGGGGGCGGCGGCTACAACCCGCTGCGGGTGGTGCCGCGCGCGTGGACCCACCTGACCGCCGCCGTCCTGCAGACCCCGATCCCGGTGAAGAGGGAGATCCCCGCCGCCTGGATCGAGCACGTCCGGGCCCTCACCGCGGACGAGCTGACCGGGGACATGTCCGTGCACGTGGGGGACGACGCCGAGCGGATCCCCACCGTGATGGGCGAGGACGCGGACGTGTGGTGGCGCTCGTGGGAGGTGGGTTACGACCCGGCCGACCCGGTGGACCAGTCGATCATGGCCACGCGCCGCGAGGTGTTCCCGCTGCACGGGCTGGACCCCTGGTTCGACTGAGCCGGCCCGCGTCCCGGTTCGACCGCGGCCCGTGCGGCCGGTATTGTGGCCGAGAACGTTTCCAGGCGTTCCACATCCGGTGGAATGCGGGTCGGCGTGTCCGGCGCCCCGGATGCCTGCGGTCCCACGACCGCCGACCCTCGCCCCGATTCAAGGAGTCCCCATGGGATCTGTGATCAAGAAGCGCCGCAAGCGCATGTCGAAGAAGAAGCACCGCAAGCTGCTTCGCAAGACCCGTCACCAGCGTCGCAACAAGAAGTGACGCCCGCGCCCTCCGGGCGCTGACGAGACGAAGCCGCCGTCCCCTTCCGAGGGGACGGCGGCTTCGTCGTGGACGGCGATCCGTAGAGTGGGGCCATGACCGCCGACCTGCCCGCCGCCACCGCCCGCGTCCAGCTGCTCGTGAAGCCCGGCTGTCACCTGTGCGCCGAGGCCGAGGCCACGGTGGCGCAGGTGTGCGACGCGCGGGGCGAGGCCTGGGAGGCCGTCGACGGCGCCGCGCACCCGGCCCTGCTCGAGCGGTTCGCGGACGAGGTGCCCGTGCTGTTCGTCGACGGCGTCCAGCGCGACTTCTGGCGCGTGGACCCGGCCCGCCTGGGCCGGCTCCTGGACGCCCCGCGGGCCTGAGCGGGCTCAGCGGCGCGCGAAGCGCTGCCAGGCCTTCAGCCGCATGTACTCCGTGGCGTCCGGGCGGTAGGCGAGCACGATGCCGGCGACGCCGAGGCCCACCCACACCAGGTCCAGTGGGCTGAACGCCCCCATCACCGCGTTGGAGACCAGCACCAGCACGGACAGGGACGCCAGCACCGTTCCGACGATGCGCGCGGCGCGCGAGCCGCCGCGGATCGCGAACGCCACCCACAGGTAGACGAGGAACGCGAGCACGCCGAACACGGCCGCCGTCGTGGCGAGGGCCGGGAGCATCCCGTCCATCATGGCGCGCATCTGCTCCGCCTGGTCGGCGGGCAGATCCATCTGCTCGACGGACCGGTCCAGCTCCTGCTGGATCGCGGCCTGGCCCTCCGGCTGGGTGATGGCGAAGGCCGCCAGCAGGGTCGTCGCCAGCAGCAGGAGGCCGCCCGAGACGATCAGCCAGAACGCGGCCGTCAGGGAGCGCGGCCGCGGGGGCAGCTCGACCGGGCCGGGAGACTGCCAGTCGGCCGGGCCGTGGGGAGAGGGGGCCTGGGGCATCCCCGCCTGGCCCGGGGCGCCGTACGGAGCCGCCGGCGGTGCGCCGTAGGGGTCCTGGCCGTACGGGCTCGCGCCCGCCGGGCCGGGGGAGCCCGGGGTCGGCCCCTGCGGGGCGGCGCCGTACGGGTCGGTGCCGTACGGGCTCTGGCTGCCGTGGGGATCGGTGGGCGAGGTGCCGGACATGGGGCCTCCTAGCGACGCCGACGCTCGCGGCGCCTCGGTGCGGACGGGGGTGGCGGCGCGGTCGCGCCGAGCTGTGCCCCACGCTACCGCCGGGGCCACCGGTCCGCCTCTGCCAGACTGGCCCCATGCAGACGCTCGCCACCGTCCACCTGGTCCGCCACGGAGAAGTCCACAACCCCGATCGTGTCCTCTACGGCCGCCTGCCGGAGTTCGGGCTCTCGGAGCTCGGCCACGAGATGGCCCGGGGCGTGGCCGCGTGGTTCGCGGAGCGCACCGCGCAGACCGGCCGGGCGCCCGCCGTCGTCGCGGCCTCCCCGCTGACCCGCGCGCAGCAGACCGCCGCGCCCATCGCGGCCGCGTTCGACCTGCCGCTGGTCACCGAGCCGGACCTGATCGAGGCGGAGAACGCCTTCGAGGGCATGTCCCAGGTGGCGGCGTCGCTGAAGCGGAACCCGCGGCTGTGGCCCCGGCTGCGCAATCCCCTGCGCCCGTCCTGGGGTGAGCCCTACCGCGCGCAGGTCGCCCGGATGCTGGCCGTCGTCGACCGGCTCCGCGGCGAGGCCGTGGCCGCCGAGGGGCCCGGCGCCGAGTCCGTGCTCGTCTCCCACCAGCTGCCGATCTGGGTGACGCGCCTGGCCGTCGAGGGCCGTCCGCTGTGGCATGACCCGCGCCGCCGTGAGTGCTCGCTGACCTCCGTGACCTCGCTCGTGTACGAGGAAGGGCGCAGGGTGCCGCGCGTCGAGTACCACGAGCCGAACCAGGCCCTGCTCAAGGACGCCTCCTCCCTGCCGGGCGCCTGAGGCCCCGACGGCGGCCGGCGTCGACGGCGCCGGCCGCGGCCTCCCACGGGGTGGGGGTGTGACGTCCAGGGTTCAGTCAGAATGCGGGGCGGACAGTAGACTTCCCAGGTCCCCGGAATCCAGCGCCGCGCATCCCCTGGAGGGCAGCCCGCCATGCAGACCCCCCGTCCGTCCCGTCGAACCGTGCTGACCGGCCTCTCGCTGCTCGGCCTCGCGCCCGTCCTCGCGGCGTGCTCGGGGGACGACTCGCTGACGCGGCAGGCCGGCAACGCGGACGGCAAGAACTACATCGCCGGCGACGGCTCGGTGCTGGAGATCGCCCCGGAGGAGCGCGGCGCCCCCGTGGAGTTCGCCGCCGAGCTCTTCGACGGCACCCCCGTGACCGGCGCGAGCCTGCGCGGCACCCCCGCCCTGCTGAACTTCTGGTACGCCGCCTGCGCGCCGTGCCGCGTCGAGGCCCCCCACCTCGTGGCCCTGCACGAGCAGTTCGAGCCGCAGGGGGTGCGGTTCCTCGGCGTGAACGTCCGGGACACCGTCACCACCGCGCAGGCCTTCGAGCGCACCTTCGAGATCCCCTACCCGTCCATCGAGGACGCCCGCGGGGACGTGCTCCTGAACATGACCGACTACGTGCCCCCGCAGGCCGTGCCCTCCACCCTCGTCCTGGACGTCGAGGGCCGCGTGGCCGCCCGCGTGCTCGGCGCCGTGGAGGAGTCCACCCTGCGCGCCCTGCTCACCACCGTGGTGGACGAGGCCGCGGCCTGACCGGCCGCCGAGTCCATGCAGAACAATCCCTTCGCCGAGATCGCGCTGGACGGCTCACTGCTGCTCGCGGCCCCGATCGCCCTGCTCGCCGGGCTCATCTCCTTCCTCTCGCCGTGCGTCCTGCCGCTCGTGCCCGGCTGGCTCGGCTACGTCACCGGCCTGGGCGGTGACGTCCTCACCACCCGGCGTCGCGGCCGTCTCGTGCTCGGCGCCGTGCTGTTCGTGCTCGGCTTCGCCGTGGTGTTCGTGGCGATCAGCGTGGTCTTCACGCAGGCCATGGTGTGGCTGCAGCGCGACGGCCAGTGGGTGACCCGCGTGCTCGGCGTGCTCGTGGCGCTCATGGGTCTGGTGTTCATGGGCGGTGGCGGGCGCCTCCAACAGGAGCGGCGCCTCCACCTCAAGCCCGCCGCCGGCCTGGCCGGGGCGCCGCTGCTCGGCATGACCTTCGGACTCGGGTGGGCCCCGTGCATCGGCCCGACCATGGCGGCCGTCCTGGCCATGTCCACGGCCAGCTCCGGCTCCGTGGGCCGCGGCGCCCTGCTCGCCTTCCTCTACTGCCTGGGCCTCGGCGTGCCGTTCGTGCTCATCGCCGTCGGCATGGAGCGCGGCATGCGGGCGGTCGGGTTCTTCACGCGGCACCGCGTGCTGATCATGCGGCTCGGCGGCGCCCTGCTGGTGCTGCTCGGCCTGCTCATGGTCACCGGCGTGTGGACCCACTGGACCACGCAGCTGCAGTTCTGGTTCGCCAACGAATGGAGGATGCCCCTGTGAGCTCGAAGGCCGACCGCGCCCGCTCGGAGGACGTCGCCCTCCCTCAGCTGGGCCTGACCGGGACCCTGCGCTGGATCTGGACCCAGCTGACCAGCATGAGCACCGCGCTCATGCTGCTCCTGCTGCTCGCGGTCGCCGCGGTGCCCGGATCGCTCGTGCCCCAGCGCCGCGCCGGCCCCGAGATCGTGGACCAGTGGATCGAGGACAACCCCTTCTGGGGCCCCGTCCTGGACGCCCTGCAGTTCTTCGACGTCTACAACTCCGTCTGGTTCTCGGCGATCTACCTGCTGCTCTTCGTCTCGCTGGTGGGCTGCGTGTGGCCCCGCGCCGTCCAGCACGCCCGGGCCCTGCGCCGCCCCCCGGCCCGCACGCCCCGGAACCTGACGCGCCTGCCGGCCTCCGGCGTCGTGGTCCTGGAGGACGGCGGCCCCGGCCCCGAGGAGGCCGTGGCCCGCGCCCAGGCGTGGCTGCGCAAGCGGCGCTACCGTGTGGAGCGGCGCCTCGAGGACGGTGGCGCCTCCGTGGGCGCCGAGCGCGGATACCTGCGCGAGATCGGCAACATCCTGTTCCACGTCTCGCTGATCGGCGTGCTCGTGTTCATGGCCTACGGCGGCATGACCAAGTACGGCGGGCAGAAGATCATCGTGGAGGGCGAGGGCTTCGCCAACAACCTCGTGGCCTACGACTCCTTCACCCCCGGCACCTACTTCAGCGCGGACGACCTCCAGCCGTTCTCCCTCACCCTCGACTCCTTCGACGCCGTGTTCGACCGCGAGTCTGAGACCCACTACGGCCAGCCGCTGGACTACACCGCCGTCATGGACGTCCGCGAGGGCTCCGGCGGCGAGCTCCAGCGCCAGATCCTCAAGGTCAACCAGCCGCTGGACATCGACGGCGTGCGCGTCTACCTCGTGGGCAACGGCTACGCGCCCGTGGTGACCATCCGCGACGGCGCCGGGGACGTGGCCTTCCAGGGCCCCGTGGTCACCCGCGTGCTCGACCAGAACTACGGCTCGCAGGCCACCATCAAGGTCCCCGACGCGCGGCCGGACCAGCTGGGCTTCGTCGGCTTCTTCCTGCCCTCGGCGGTGGAGGACGAGGAAGGCGCCGCGTTCTCCGCGGACCCCGAGCTGCTCAACCCGGAGCTGCAGCTGAACTCGTACTACGGGGACCTCGGCCTGGACACCGGCCGCCCGCAGAACGTGTACGTGCTGGACACCGCATCCCTCACCGAGCTCAACAGCCGCACCAACGAGAACGGCGGCATCGTGCTCAGCCCGGGCCAGACGTACGAGCTGCCCGAGGGCAAGGGCTCCATCAGCTTCGACGGCGTCCGCCGCTACGTCGGCCTGGACATCCACTACGACCCGGGCAAGTGGGGCGTCGGCGTGTTCGCCGGCACCGCCCTGCTCGGCCTGGCGATCAGTCTGTTCGTCCGCCGCCGCCGCGTGTGGGTGCGTGCCCGCACCGACGACGACGGCCGCACCCGCGTGGAGTACGCGCTGCTCGCCCGCGGCGAGGAGTTCGGTCTCCACGAGGAGCACGTGGCCCTGCGCGCCGCCATGGAGAAGTGGTGGCCCATCGTCGCCGCCACCGAGACGGCCGACGACGCCGCGGCCGGTGCCGCCCCCCAGTCCACCCCCACCGCCCCCGAGACCCCCGCCGGCCCCGCCGACGCCCGATCAGGAGACTGACAGTGTTCAACCCCACGGCCCCCGTGAACGAGCAGCTGGCGCTGTACAGCGACCTCTTCATGCTCATCGCCGCGCTCGTGTACGCGGCGGCGTTCATCCTGTTCACCATCGACATGGCCACCGCCTCGGCCACCATCCGCCGCCTCGAGGCCGACCTCGCGGCCCAGCGCGGGCAGGTGCGCACCGCTCCGGCCCGCGAGACCGTGGGGGCCGCCGTCGGCGGGTCCACGGCGGCCGGCGCGAGCGCCTCCGACGCGGCTCGTCCGACCGGCGCCGCCGAGCGCGGCGTCGACGCGGACGGCGCCCTCGTGGACGAGGACATGGACTACACCGGCGGCGGCCGCCGCCCGGTCGCCAACGTGGCCGTGGCCGTGCTGGCCGTCGGCTGGGCGCTGCACGCGTTCGCCGTGGTCTCCCGCGGCCTCGCCGCAGCCCGTGTGCCGTGGGGCAACCTCTACGAGTTCATGACCACCGGCGCGCTCGTGATCACGACCGTCTACCTGCTGTTCCTCTTCCGCAAGGACCTGCGCTTCGTGGGCACGTTCGTCACCGGTCTGACGGTGGCCATGATGTGCGCGGCCACCATGGGCTTCCCGACGCCGGTGGGCCACCTCCAGCCGCCGCTGCAGTCGCCGTGGCTCGTCATCCACGTGTCCATCGCCGTGCTGGCCAGCTCGCTGTTCGCGCTGACCGCCGCGATGTCCGTGCTGCAGCTGCTGCAGGACCGCGCGGAGAAGCGCGCCGCGGCGGGCGAGCGCTCGTGGGCGTTCCTGCGCCTCGTGCCGGCCGCGCAGGGGCTGGAGAACTGGTCCTACCGCCTCAACGCGATCGCCTTCGTGATGTGGACGTTCACCGTGATCGCCGGCGCCATCTGGGCCGAGGCCGCGTGGGGCCGCTACTGGAACTGGGACACCAAGGAGGTCTGGTCCTTCGTGATCTGGGTGGTCTACGCGGCGTACCTGCACGCCCGCGCCACCCGCGGCTGGACCGGTGCCCGCGCCGCGTGGCTGAGCATCGTCGGCTTCGCGTGCATCGTGTTCAACTACACGATCGTCAACACGTACTTCCCGGGCCTGCACTCGTACGCGGGTCTGCCCGGCTGAGTCCGGCGGGGCCCCTCAGGCACGCGGCCCGTCGCCGTCCGGGTCGGCGTCGTCGTCGCCCTGCTCCCGACGACGGCGCAGCTCCTCCTCGCGGGCCCGCAGCTCGGCCTCGCGGCGGTCCAGGTCCTGCTCGCGGGCGTCCTGGCGGCGCTGCGCACGCAGGCTGCGCAGGAAGGCCTCGTCGTCGTCCGGGGCCCCGGTGGGTCGGGGCGCGGGGCGGCCGCCCGCGCCGGCCGGGCGAGCGCGCCCGAGCAGCAGCCACAGCAGCGGCCCCACGAGCGGCACCAGCACGATGACCGCCACCCACGCCGCCTTCGGCAGGCTGCGCACCTCGCGGGCGGGGGTCAGCAGCGCCTCGAACAGCGCGTAGAGGGTCAGGCCCGCGAGGATGATCGCGGCGGGGATGATGAAGCGGCCCATCCCGCCAGTCTAGGCGCGGGCTGGGGGGTCGGCGGGCGGGCCGTCCGTCCTCGTAGGATGGACCGGTGCGCATCTTCTTCTACGGTCTGGTCCGCGTGGTCGTCTTCGTCGCCCTGTGGGCCCTGTTCTACTACGTGATGAACCTCGGGATGATCTTCGCGGTGATCGCGGCCACGATCCTGGCGTTCGCCGTCAGCTACCTCTTCCTCGGCCGCCTGCGCACGGGGGCCACCGAGGACCTGTCCGCCGCGTGGGAGGGCCGCCCGGGCCGCCGGGGCCGCACCGAGACCGCCGACGCCGAGGCCGAGGACGCCTACACCGAGGGCCGGTTCCGCGAGTGAACCCCGCGGGGCGACGGGGCGGATGCCGCCGCCGACGCCGCCGTCATCCCGTGCGGCTCAGAGCAGCGCGCCGAGGGTGAACGTGATCGCGTAGACGATCCCGATCACGCCGGTCGCGCGCAGCACCGGGATCAGCGCCCGGCGGTCGTCGGCGCGCAGCACCGTGCGGATCGGCCGGATCGCGAGCAGGCCGCCGATCGGCACGAGCAGCAGTCCCGGGTGCACCGCCACCCAGAACAGCGGCAGCAGCAGGGCCACGGCCAGCATGACGCCGTAGGACGCCCGCGCGGGTCCGTCGCCCAGGCGGGCGGCCAGCGTCATCTTCCCGACCTCGCGGTCCGTGGGGATGTCCCGGATGTTGTTGACCATGAGCAGGGCCGTGGAGATCAGCCCGCAGCCGATCGCGCCGGCCCAGGCCAGGCCGCTGACGGCGTCGGCCTGGGTGTACGTGGTGCCGAGGACGGCCACCAGCCCGAAGAACACGAACACGAACACCTCGCCGAGGCCGAGGTACCCGTACGGCCGCTTCCCGCCGGTGTAGAACCACGCGGCCAGCACGCAGGCGACGCCGATCAACAGGAACCACCAGTGCCCCGAGAGCAGGATGAGTCCCAGGCCGGCCAGCCCGGCGAGGCCGAAGAACGCGAAGGCCGCCTGCTTCACCCGGACCGCGGGCACGAGCCCGGAGACGGTGAGCCGGAAGGGGCCGACGCGCTCGTCGTCGGTGCCGCGGATCCCGTCCGAGTAGTCGTTGGCGTAGTTCACGCCGATCTGCAGCGCGAGCGACACCACGAGGGCCAGCAGCGCCGCGCCGAGGTGGAAGGAGCCGAGCTCCGCGGCGGCGGCCGAACCGACGATCACGGGGGCGATCGCCATGGGCAGCGTGCGCGGGCGGGCGGCGGCGACCCACTGGGAGAGCGTGGCGGCCATGGGCGGGGGTTCCTCCTGGGGAGCGGGGTGGGCAGCGGCGCGCGGCGGGCCGGGTCGACGGCGGCGCGCGGCCGGGGCCCGACGTCGGCCGGGCCCGGGTCATTCTCCCATGCGGGCGGGGCGGCGCTCAGCCGGCGGTGAACCGGGCGGCCAGGGCCTGCCGGTCGGTCTTGCCGGTGGAGAGCAGGGGCAGGGCCTCGAGGAGGAGCCAGGTCTTGGGCACCGCGGCCGCACCCAGCGCCTCGCGCACGTGGGCGCGCAGGACGGCCTCGTCGGGGGCCGCGGCCGGGCGGACGGGCACGATGGCGGCGCACAGCCGGGCGCCCCACTCGGGATCCGGCACGCCGGCCACGTGGGCCGCCGCGATGCCCGGGTGCGCCTCGAGCGCCGCGGTCACCGCGGCCGCGGACACCTTCACCCCGCCCGTGATGACCACGTCGTCCAGGCGGCCGGTCACGGCCAGCCGCACGCCGCCGTCGTCCGTGGGGGAGAGGATGCCCGTGTCCTCGGTCAGGAAGGTGCGGGCGCCGTCCGCGGCGGGGACGAAGTGGGCGGCGGTGCGGGCGGGGTCGTCGAGGTAGCCGGCGGCCACCATGGGCCCGGCCAGGCGCACGCGCGGCGGGGCGTCGGGGCCGTCCCGGGCCACCGCGGCGGCGACGCCGGGCAGCGGCACGCCGTCGTAGACGCAGCCGCCGCACGTCTCGGCCATGCCGTAGGTGGCGGTGAGGCGCACCCCCGCCGCCTCGGCCGAGGCCCGCAGCGCGGGATCGAGCCGGGCGCCGCCCACGAGCACGCGGTCGAAGGAGCGCAGGGCCGCCCGCCCGGCCGGGTCGGCGTCGGCCGCGAGGAGGCGGGCGAGCTGGGTGGGGACGAGCGAGACGAGCCGGGGGCCGGCGTCGTCGGGCAGGGCGGCCGCCCCGGTGGCGAACGCCGCGGGCGTGAACGGGCCCGGTGGCAGGGCCACGGGTGCGGTCCCGGCCGCGATCGAGCGGGAGAGCACGGCGAGCCCGGCCACGTAGTGCACGCCGAGGGCCAGCAGCCACGCCCCCTCGCCGCCGAGCCGCCGGGCCGTGGCCGCGGCCGAGGCGCGCAGGGCCGCGCCGGTCAGGACGATCTGCTTCGGCGTGCCCGTGGACCCGGAGCTGCGCACCACGGCGACGGCGTCCGGGTCCCCGCAGCGGCGCGGGTCGCGGGCCTCGGGCCGGGGGAGCGCGGCGCCGTCGGCGGTCAGCTCGACGGGGGCGCCGCCGTCGAAGGCCGCCGCGAGGGCGTCCGTGGCGCGGGCGAGGGCATCGGCGGTGGCGGGCATGGCCCCGAGTGTAGGAGGCCCGACGGTCGGACGGACCCGCCCGGCGGACCGGATCCGCCCGGCCGGTCAGAGCAGGAACGGCACGGTGGCGATCTTGACCACCATGATCAGTGCGAACAGCTGGGCGTACCCCTCGGTCACGCGGGCGTCGGTGGACCGGGAGAGCGCGTAGTCCAGGATCGCCGGCTGGCCCGTGATGCCCGCCAGCGCCCCGAAGGTGCGATCCACGGACTGCCCCAGCAGCCGTGCCGCGGCGATGAGCAGGGCCGCGGTCAGCGCGGTGAGCACGGCGGACATCAGGATGGCCAGCCCGCCGACCCGGGTGAACACCGTCTCGATGAACGCCGGGCCGGCGGCCAGGCCCACCACGCCCAGGAAGAGCATGAGGCCGAACTGCCGCAGTGTCAGTGCGATCTCCGTGGACGGCTCCCACACCGTGGGTCCCGTTCGGCCGATCGCACCGAGGGCGAGGCCGACGAGGATGCACCCGGCCGCCGGGCCGAGGGAGAAGGAGGCCCCGCCCGGAAGCGGGATCGTCACCATGCCCAGCAGGTAGCCCAGCGCCATGCCCGTGCCCAGGGAGATCCAGTCCAGGTCCGAGAGCCCGCGCGTCGAGTTGCCGAAGAAGTCGCGCACCGCCTCCATCCGCGGCGCGGTGGTCACGATGAGCACCCGGTCGCCGACCTTGAGCTCGGTCTGCGGGGTGGCCAGCGACTCGACGTCGTCGCGCCGCAGCCGGGCGACGTCGGTGCCGAAGCGCTCGCGCAGGGACAGCGTGCCCAGGCGGCGATCGGCCAGGGCGCGGGCCGTGACGATGACCATGGAGGTCTGCAGCGGGTTCATCACCCGCGCGGGGTCGGCGCCGGTGCGTCGGCCGAAGGCCTGCACGGCCGCGTCGATGTTCTTCTCCGTGCCGTCCAGGACGACCTCGTCCCCGGGTTCGATCCGGTCGGCGGAGCCGGCGATCCGGGCCACGCCGCCGTGGCGCAGCGCCACGACGCGCACCAGCCCCTCGGAGATCCCGGGGATCTCCCGCACGGCGAGGGCGGAGGTGGCGACCGCGGCGGTGAAGCGCAGCTTGCCGTCGGTCACCGGCGCCGGATCGCGCGGGGAACTGCTCCACGGGCGGGCGGCGAGCACGGTGATCGCGATGATGGTGCCGACCACGCCCACCAGGTAGGACAGCCCGTAGCCCACGGCCGGGGCCTGCCCGCCGGTGAGCTGGTTCGCCAGCGCCATCGCCGGCGTCGCGGTGAGCGAACCCGTCCACACGCCGATCGCCGTCGGCAGGTCCAGGTTGAGCAGCGCGGCCAGGGGGTGCACCGTGAAGGCGGTGAGGATCACCACGACGACGGCGGCCAGCATCAGGGGCAGGTTGCGGCGCAGGTCCCGGAAGAACACCTTGCCGGCGCCGAGCCCGATCAGGTAGGCGAACAGGGCCAGGCCGAAGCTCTGGAACAGGGCCAGCCGGTCGCCGACGTCGGGCAGCACCGCCCCGACGAGCAGGCCCACGAACAGTGCTCCCGAGGCGCCGAGGCGGATCTTGCCCAGGGGGATGGTGCCGACGGCGGCGCCCAGGGCGACGGTGGCCATGAGGACGAGGATGGGCTGGTCGTTGAGCAGTGCGAGCATGGGCGGGTCTCCGTCCTGCCTGGTGGTCGGTCAGAAGTGGTACGGGAAGGCGGACCAGTCCGGGTCGCGCTTCTGCAGGAACGCGTCCCGGCCCTCCACGGCCTCGTCCGTCATGTAGGCCATGCGCGTGGCCTCGCCGGCGAAGACCTGCTGGCCGGCCATGCCGTCGTCGGGGAGGTTGAACGCGAACTTGAGCATGCGCAGGGCCTGGGGGGACTGACGGTTGATGTCCGCGGCGTACTCGAGGGCGACCTCCTCGAGGCGCTCGTGGTCCACGGCCTCGTTCACCGCGCCCATGGCCACCATCTCCTCGGCCGAGTACTCGCGCGCCGTGAAGAAGATCTCGCGGGCGCGCTTCTGGCCCACCTGCCGAGCGAGCAGGGCCGAGCCGTAGCCGGCGTCGAAGGAGCCCACGGTGGCGTCCGTCTGCTTGAACTTCCCGTGCTCGCGGGAGGCCAGGGTGAGGTCCGCGACCACGTGGAGTGAGTGGCCGCCGCCGGCCGCCCAGCCGTTCACGACGGCGATGATCGCCTTGGGGGAGGTGCGCATCAGGCGCTGGACCTCGAGGATGTGGAGGCGTCCGGCGCGGGCCGGGTCGATGGTCTCGGCCGTCTCCCCCTCGGCGTAGCGGTAGCCGTCGCGGCCGCGGATGCGCTGGTCCCCGCCGGAGCAGAACGCGTGGCCGCCGTCCTTGAGGGAGGGGCCGTTGCCGGTGAGCAGCACCGTGCCCACGTCCGGGGTCATGCGGGCGTGGTCGAGGGCGCGGTAGAGCTCGTCCACGGTGCCGGGCCGGAACGCGTTGCGGACCTCGGGACGGTCGAAGGCGATGCGCACCGTCGGCAGGTCGCGCACCCAGCGGCCGTCGGCGTCGCGCTCCACCTGGCGGTGGTAGGTCAGGTCCTCGAAGTCGAAGCCCTCGACCACGCGCCAGCGCGTGGGGTCGAAGATGTCGGAGACCTGCTCGGGGAGGCGGTCACGGTCCAGGCGGTGCTGCTCGCTCATGCCCAGAACAGTACCGGCGGCCCGCCACCCCGCGCCTTCGTTCGGGAAACGGGAGCCCCCAGCGGCGCTCTCGTTCGAGGAACGGGAGCTCAGCCGCGCAGCATCCTCGGCACCGGAACGGCCCTTCTCAGGGACTGAAGAGCGCTGAGAAGGGTCATATCGGTGCCACGGCGCCTCTCGGCCCCGCCCCTCACCCCCAGCCCGCCGGCCCCGCCGACCCGGCCGGGTACTCGTCCAGCGGCACCTCCTCGGCCTCCCACGCGGCGAGCACCGGCGCCAGGATCCGCCAGCACTCCTCGGCGGCGTCGCCGCGCACGCTCAGCAGCGTCTGCCCGGTGAGGATGCCGCGCAGCACCTCCCCGTAGGCGTCCACCTGCTCCTCGCCCAGGTCGGCGGCGAGGGTGCGCCGCTCGGCGTCGAACGGGGTGTCGGCCCCGTCCACGGCGAGCTCGATCCGCACTTCGCGCGGGTCCAGGCCCACCACGATCCGGTCCCGGCCCTCCGCGGGCGAGAGGCCCTCCGGCACGTCCTCGGGCGCCCGCAGGGTCAGCGCCACCTCCCACCGCTTCCGGCCCAGCGCCTTGCCGGAGCGCAGCCGGAACGGCACGCCGCGCCACCGCTCGGTGTCCACGGCGAGGGTGACCTCGGCCAGCGTCTCGGTCCGCAGCCCGGGGTCCACGCCCTCCTCCTCCGCGTAGGCGGGGATCCGCTCGCCGTCCACCTCGCCGGCGGTGTAGCGGGCGCGGCGGGAGGCGGCCACGGGGTCGTCCTGCCACACCCGGGTGGCGCGCAGGACCTCGACGACGGCGTCGTGCAGTTCCTGCGGACGCAGCCGCTCCGGCGGCTCGAGCGCCGCCATGGCCAGCACCTGCAGCAGGTGCGACTGGACCATGTCCTTTAGCGCGCCGGTGCCGTCGTAGAACTCGGCGCGCCCCTCGAGCGCGATCGTCTCGTCCACCACCACGTCGACCCGCTCCACGTCACGCCCGCCCCACACGCGCCCCAGCAGCCGGTTCGCGGTGCGCAGCCCGAGCAGCGCGGTGACCATGGACTCGCCCAGGAAGTGGTCCACGCGGAACACGCGGTCCTCCTCGACGACGTCGGCCAGCACCGCGTTGAGCTCGCGGGCGCTCTCCTCGTCCTCGCCGAACGGCTTCTCCAGGGCCAGGCGCAGCCCGTCCGGCAGGTCTTCCAAGCCGGCGAGCGCGCCCACGGCCTCCCGCGTGATGCCGGGGCCGAGGGCGAAGTACAGCACGGGCGCGGCGTCCGGGCCGGCGGCCTCGCGGGCCGTCTCGAACAGGGCGCGCAGGTCGTCGGCGTCCGTGGCGTCGGCGGTGTGCCACGCGGCGCGCGCGACGAGGTCCTCGACCTCGTCCTCGTCCAGGGCGGCGCCCGCGAGGCCCTCGCGCACGATCGAGCGCCACTCGTCCGTGCTGTGCTCGCTGTGGGAGGAGCCCACGAGCGTCACCCGCGGCAGGTCGTGGGCGGCCAGCGCACCGGCCAGGCCGGGCAGCAGCAGGCGCGAGGTGAGGTCACCGGTGGCGCCCAGGATGATCAGGGCGACATCGTCGCGGTCGGCGGGGGAGGTCATGGGTGTCCTTCGGCGTCGGCGGCGGGCGGTCCCGGCCAGTCTCCCGTCGGCCCGCCGATCCAGTCCATGCGTGCCCGTCCATGCGTGCCCGTCCATGCCCGCCGGGCCGGGCGCGGCCTCAGCCCTGGCCCGCCGCGCGTCGCGGATGATGGACTGGAGGGCATGACCACGACGACCCCCCGCCGCCCGCCGCTCATCGAGGACCACGCGTACCTGTCCAACCAGCACTCGGGGGCGCTCGTCACCCGCGAGGGGGACGTGACGTGGCTGTGCCTGCCCCGGTTCGACGCCCCGTCCGTATTCACCTCCCTGCTGGGCGAGCCGGAGCACGGGCAGTGGAGCCTGCGGATCGCCGACGGCGAGGTCGTGGAGCGCGCCTACCTGCCCGGCACGCTCGTGCTGCGCACGCGCTGGCGCGGCCCCGAGGGGGAGGCGGAGGTCCTCGAGTTCATGCCGCTGACCAGCCATCGCGGCTCCGGCGTGGCGGTGGACGACGACGGCGGCGCGCTCGCCTCGACGGGCGAGGGCGAACAGGCCCGGGCGGACCTGGTGCGGCTCGTGCGCTGCACCGCCGGCCGCGTGAGCGTGGAGCAGCGGCTCCACGTCCGGCTGGACTACGGCGAGGTGACCCCGTGGGTGTCCCGGCAGACCGACCCGGCGGGGGAGTCCTTCCTCGCGGTGGTCGCCGGCGGCGACGCCCTGGCCGTGCACGGGCCGGACCTGAGCCCGGACGGGCTGAGCCACCGCGGCAGCACCCCGCTGGAGGAGGGCGGGTCCGCCGCATGGACGCTCGCCTGGTACCCCTCGTGGTTCATGGCGCCGGCCGCCCCGAACGCGGAGCGGGCCCTCGAGGCCACCGTGGCCGGCTGGGTGGAGTGGCTGGGCGAGCTGGAGGCCACCGGCCCGCGCGCCGACCGGGTGGCCCGCTCCCTGCTGGTGCTCAAGGGCCTGACCCACCGGGACACGGGCGGCATCGTGGCCGCCCCCACCGCGAGCCTGCCGGAGGACATCGGGGGCGTGCGCAACTGGGACTACCGCTACGTGTGGCTGCGGGACACCGCCCTCACCCTCGAGGCGCTCATGGCCCACAACCACACGGAGGACGCCAAGGCCTGGCGGGACTGGCTGCTGCGCGCGATCGCCGGCGACCCGCAGGACGTGCAGATCATGTACACGCTCTCCGGCGGGCGCCGCATGCCCGAGCGGGACCTCGAGCACCTGCCCGGCTACGAGGGCTCGCGCCCCGTGCACGTGGGCAACGGGGCCGCGGACCAGTGGCAGGCGGACGTGATCGGCACGGTGATGCTCGCCCTCGGGAAGCTGCGGGACGCGGGCGTGGGGGAGGACCCGTGGTCCTGGACGCTGCAGAAGCGGCTCGTGGAGCGCCTGCTGGCGCACCGGGACACGAAGGAGCACGGCCTGTGGGAGATGCGGGGCGAGCCCGCGTTCTTCACGCACGGCCGCGTGATGATGTGGGCCGCCCTGGACCAGGCCCTGCACGCCGCCCGGGACCACGGGCTGCCGGCCCGCGACGACGAGCTCGAGGCCTGGGAGCGGGCGCGGGAGGAGCTGCGGGAGGAGATCCTCACCGAGGGCGTGGACGAGGACGGCGCCTTCCGGCAGACCTACGGCTCCACGGAGACGGACGCCTCCCTGCTGCAGATCCCCCACACCGGCTTCGTGCCCCACGACGATCCGCACATGCTCGCCACGGTGGCCCGCGTGGAGGAGGACCTCGTCACCCAGACCGGCCTGGTGATGCGGTACCGCGCCACCGGCATGGACGGGCTGCCGGGCGAGGAGGCGCCGTTCATCATGTGCGCCTTCTGGCTCGTGGAGCAGTACGCCCGATCCGGCCGCGTCGAGGACGCGGAGCGCCTCATGGCCCGCCTGGACGACTGTGCCAACGACCTGCTGCTCATGGCCGAGGAGTACGACGACGAGCTGGACCGGATGGCGGGCAACTTCCCGCAGGCGTTCTCCCACCTGGGCCTGATCCGCGCCGTGGACGCCCTGGAGGACGCCCGCGGCGCGGCCGAGGCTTGACCGTCCGCCCCGTCAGTCCAGCCGCTCGACGGCCCCCAGCGCCGTGAGCAGGAACGCGTACTCCCACGCGGTGTCCTCCCAGCCCTGGTACCGGCCGGAGGCGCCCCCGTGCCCACCGTCCATCTCGGTGCGCAGCAGCACGGGCGCGCCGCCGTCGGCCAGCGGCCTCGCCTGGTCCGAGGTGACGGTGCGGCGCAGCTGCGCCACCCACTTGGCGGGCTCCACGTAGAGCACGCGGGTGTCGTGCAGGCTGGTGACCGCGGCGATCGCCGGGTAGTCCACCGCCCGCACGTTCTCGTACGGGGTGTAGGCGCGCATGGCCTCGTACACGGCCGCGTCCTCGATCGGGTTGCCCCACTCCTCCCACTCGAGCGCGGACAGCGGCAGCTCCGGGTCGAGGATGGTGGTGAGCGCGTCCACGAACGGCACCACCGCCAGGCACGCCCGGTACAGCTCCGGCGCGAGGTTCAGTACCGCGCCCATGAGCAGGCCGCCGGCCGAGCCGCCCATGCAGGCCACACGCGCCGGGTCCGCCCAGCCGAGGTCCACGAGGTGCCGGGTGGCGTCCACGAAGTCCGTGAAGGAGTGCCGCTTGGCCAGCTTCTTGCCGTCCTCGTACCAGCGCCGGCCCAGTTCGCCGCCGCCGCGCACGTGCGCGACCGCGAACACCACGCCCCGGTCCAGCAGGGACAGCCGGGCCACACCCAGCACGGGGTCCATGGACATCTCGTAGGAGCCGTAGCCGTACACCACGCACGGGGCCGTCCCGTCCGGCTTCACGTCGCGGCGCCGGATCACGGTGACGGGGATCCGCACGTCCTCCCCGGTCACCGACGACGGCTCGGACGCCGGCGCCCACACGCGCTCGGCCACGTAGTCGGCCGGGTCGTAGCCGGGCACCTCCGTCTCGCGGCGCAGGTGCACCTCGCCCGTCGCCGCCGAGACGTCCAGCACGCGCGCGGGCGTGATCCAGGACGTGTAGGCCAGCCGCAGGAACGGGGACTCGGCCGCCGTCGCGGACAGATGGCACGCGTAGAGCTCCTCGTCGAACGCGGGCTCGCGCCAGTGCGCGGCCTGCCCGGCCAGCACGGCGTCCAGCTCGGTGACGACGACGCGCGGGGTCGTCTCCCGGCGCACGGCCAGGGCGGCGTGGGTCAGGGTGACCATGACACCGTCGACCTTCACGTCCTCGCGGTGCGGCACGACGGTGCGCCAGGCGCCGCGGTCGGCGACGTCCGCCTCGGCGACCACCGAGAGCATCCCGTTGGGCGCGGCGACGGGGGCGCCGTCGTCGTCCAGGGCGCGGTCGTGGACCACGAGCAGCCGGCGGACGCCGTCGGCGTCGGTGACGGGCTCGACGTCGGCGAGCATCCGCCACGCGCGGGGGATCAGCACGCGCGGGGCCGGCAGGGGCGCGGCGGGGTCCTCCGGCAGGTCGACCACGAGGGTCTCGGAGACCTCCGAGTTGCCGACGCCGATCAGCAGCTGGGTGCGGTCGGCCACGCCCTCGAAGCCGGTCCACATGCCCGGGTCGGCCTCCTCGTGCAGGATCACGTCCTCGGCCGGGTCGGTGCCGAGCACGTGGGCCTTGACCTGGTACGGCCGCCACGAGTCGTCCCACACGGTGTAGAACACGCGGGTGCCCGAGCGGTCGAAGCGGACGCCGTGGGCCACGTTCTCGACCGCGTCCGGCAGGTCCTCGCCCGTGGCGATCTCGCGCACGCGCAGGGTGAAGCGCTCGTCGCCGGTGTGGTCCACGGCGTAGGCCACCCGGGTGGCGTCCGGGCTGATGTGCAGGCCGCCGAGCGCGAAGAACGGGTGGCCCTCGGCCTCGGCGTTGCCGTCCAGGATCACCTGCTCGCCCGGCAGGGCGGCGTCCGGGGTGATGACGGGCGGGGTCCAGTCGGCCTCGAGGTCGCCGGTGTCGCGTGCGGGCACGCGGCAGTGGATCGGGTACTCGGCGCCCTCGCGGGTGCGCACGAAGTACCACCACCCGTCCCGGCGGGCGGGCACGGAGCGGTCCGTCTCCACCGTGCGGGCCTTGATCTCGCCGACGATCGCCTCGCGCAGCGGCGCCTGGTCCGCGGTCACGGCCTCGGTGTACGCGTTCTCGGCGGCCAGGTGCTCGAGCACGCGGGGCTCCGCCTTGCCGCGCAGCCACTCGAAGTCGTCCTGGAACGTGTGGCCGTGGTGGCGGCGGGTCACGGGCTCGGCGCAGGCGGACGGCGGGACGGGGGCGTGCGACGTGGTCTGGGGCATGCGGCCCATCCCATCACGCCGCGCGGGGCGGGGCCGACACCCCGCGCCGCACACGACGACGGCGGCGCACCGGTCCGGTGCGCCGCCGTCGGGGGTGGCGGGTCAGTTCAGGCCGAGCGCCGCCCGGACCACGCCGAGCCCGAAGTACGCGACGAACGCGAGCGCCACGAACCACAGCAGCGGGTGCACCTCGCGGCCGCGGCCCTGGCCCGTGCGGATCACCGCGTAGGCCACCACGCCGGCGCCGATGCCGTTGACGATCGAGTAGGTGAACGGCATGAGGATGAACGTGAGGAACGCCGGGAAGGCCGCGCCCGGGTCGGACCAGTCGATCTGCACCACGTGCTGGCACATCATGAACCCGACCACCACGAGCGCGGGGGCCACGGCCTCGAACGGCACGAGGTGGATGAGCGGGGAGAGGAACACGGCCGCGAGGAAGAACAGGCCGGTGAACACGGAGGCCAGGCCGGTCCGGGCGCCCTCGCCGATGCCGGTGCCGGACTCCACGAAGATCTGGTGCGCCGAGCCGGAGGCGGCGCCGCCCACGGCGACCGCGAGCGCGTCCGCGGCGAGCACCCGGTTCAGGTCGGGGATGGAGCCGTCCGGGTTCACGGTGCCGGCCTCGCGGGCCAGGCCCACGGAGACGCCCA
This sequence comes from Micrococcus luteus, assembly GCF_022664405.1. Lineage (NCBI taxonomy): Bacteria > Bacillati > Actinomycetota > Actinomycetes > Micrococcales > Micrococcaceae > Micrococcus > Micrococcus luteus. The sequence continues at coordinate 37,666 of NZ_JAKRLB010000018.1, forward strand.
TCGCGTCGAAGAACACGGAGAGCAGGATCGCGAACACGAGCAGGGAGGCCATCAGCCCGCCCACGGAGGTGAAGGCGCCGAACAGGTCCACGCTGCCGAGCAGGTGCAGGTCCGGGGCGGTCCACTCGGGCAGGGAGGGGGCGATCAGGGACCAGCCGGTGGGCACCGCGTTCCCGTCGGCGTCCACGGAGGGGCCGATGTGGAACACGGCCTCCAGCACGTTGGCGAGGATCGTCGCCACGACGATGCCGATCAGGATGGCGCCGCGCACCTTGCGGATCACGAGGACCGCGGTCAGCAGCAGCCCGACGACGAAGACCAGCACGGGCCAGCCCTCGAGCTCGCCGCCCGTGCCCAGGCCCACCGGGACCGTGGTGTCGGCGGCGTCCGGCAGCCGCCGCACGAACCCGGCGTTGACGAGGCCGATCAGTGCGATGAACAGGCCGATGCCCACCACGATGCCGGACTTCAGCGCCTCCGGGACCGCGTCGAACACGGCACGGCGGAAGCCGGTCACCACGAGCACCAGCATCACGAGACCGGCGAGGGTGACGAGGCCCATCAGCTGGGGCCAGGTGAGCCCCGGCGTCGTGGCGATGGTGATGGAGACGAACGCGGAGACGCCCAGGCCCGCGGCCACCGCGAACGGGTGCCGCGCCCACACGCCCATGACGATGGTCATGACGCCCGCCACGAGCGCGGTGACGGCGGCCACGGCGGGGATGCCCAGGGTGTTCCCGGCCGAGTCGGGCCCGGACAGGATCAGCGGGTTCAGCACCACGATGTAGCTCATCGCCAGGAACGTGGCGAGGCCGCCGCGGAACTCCTGGCCCACCGACGAGCCGCGCTCGGTGATGCGGAAGTACCGGTCCAGGGCGCCGCGGGCAGCGGCGGGGGACGGGGCGGGCGAGGGCGGTGGAGAGGCGGTGCGGGAGGCCATGGCACCAGCGTAGTGACCCGGTCCCACGACGATCGCGCGCGTGCCGTCCCGCTACGCTCGCGGGCATGCGTCCCCGCTCCGCCTCCGCCGCCCGCACCCGGGAGGCGCTGCGCGACGCCGTGCAGATCTACGCCCCCTCCACCGTCTACGCCGTCGGCCTGGGCGCCATGACGCCCGCGCTCGCGGTGGCGGCGCTGGCCCTCGGCCTGGACGCGGCGCGGGCGGCTGCCGTCGTGCTGCTGGTGGGGCTCGGCTCGCTCGTGGCCAACGGGCCGGCCTCGGCGCTCGCGGCCCGGGCGGGGGAGCGGGTCACCATGGTCGTCTCCGCCGGGCTCGGCACGGTCGGCGCGGGTCTGGCCTGGGCGACGACGGCCGGGGTGTCCTCCGGGCCGTCGGCGGCGGGGGTGGCCGAGCCAGGGCGGTTGGCGCTGTTCCTGGCCGCGGTGCTCGCCGTGGGCATGGCCGGGGCCGGGTTCAACCTGGCCCGCCAGGCGTACCTGGCGGTGGCGGTGCCGGCCACGCACCGGGCCCGCGCGATGTCCACGCTCGGCGGGACCGTGCGGATCGGGACGTTCCTGGGCCCGTTCCTGGGTGCCGCCGCGCAGGCCCCGCTCGGGCTGGACGGCGCGTTCGCCGCGGCCGCCGCGGCCATGGCCGTCGGCGCCCTGCTGTGCCTGCGGATCCGGGATCTGCCGGTGCCGGCGTCCGATCCGGCGGCGGGGGAGGAGCCCGGCCCGGCCGGTCGACCCCGGCTGCTGGACGTGGCGCGCGCCCGACGCGGGGCGTTGCTCACGGCCGGCTTCGGTGTCGTGGCCGTCTCCGCCGCCCGCGCGGCGCGCAACGCCGTCATCCCGCTGTGGGCCACGCACCTGGGCCTGGACGCGGCGACGGCGTCGCTCGTCTTCGGCCTGGCCGGCGCGGCGGACCTGCTGCTCTTCTACCCCTCGGGTCGGCTCATGGACCGCTTCGGCCGGCGCGCTGTGGCGGTGCCGTGCCTGACCCTGCTGGGGGCGGGGTTCCTGGCGATCAGCCTCACCCGGGAGCCGACGGCGTTCGCGGCGGCGGCGGTGCTGCTGGGCATCGGCAACGGCTTCGGCGCGGGGATCGTGATGACCCTCGGGGCGGACCACTCGCCGCCGAACGCGCGCGCCCCGTTCCTCGGTCTGTGGCGCTCGATGTCCGACGCGGGGATGCTCGCCGGGCCGCTGCTGCTCTCCGGGGCGACCGCCGCGGCCGGGCTGGCCGTCGGCGTCGGCTCCCTCGCGGTCGTCTGCGGTGTCGGAGCGGTCGTGTTCGCCGCGGTGCTGCCGCGCGGGCCGGGGGCCGTGGCGGACCCGCCGCCCGTCGTCGTGCGCTCGCGCTGACCGGGGCGCCGGACCGTCGGCTCAGTCGGCGGTCTCGTCCGGGGGGATGGTCTGCCCGGAGGCCTGGTCGTCGAAGACCATGTACGTCTGCGTGTCGACGACGCTCGGCAGGGTCTGCAGTTCGTCGAAGATCACACGGCGCAGGTCGGCGGTGTCCCGCGCGCGGACCAGCAGGATCACGTCCATGTTCCCGCCCACGAGGGAGACGTGGGAGACCTCGGGGATGGCCAGGAGCGTGGCGCGCAGCTCTCGCCAGTCGTGCTGACGCAGCTTCATGGTCACGTGGGCGGAGGCCCCGAAGCCGACCTTGACGGGGTCGACCCGCACGGTGAAGCCTGTGATCACGCCCGCGTCCTGCAGGCGGTTCAGACGCGAGTAGCAGTGCGCGCGGGAGATGTGCACGCGCTCGGCCAGGGCCGCGACGGACATCCGCCCGTCCTGCGTCAGTTCGCGGACGATCGCGCGGTCCACGCGGTCCAGCGGCTCGGCGGCCATGGCTCCTCCTGGGGCGGGGCGGACGGGGTCGGCCACGCGGCGGCGGACCGTCTACGTGGCACGAGTCACAATAGCAGTTCGTCCGATGGAGTGCCTGGTTTGCACCCGATTGTCTCGTGATCCCGGGCGGGCGAGCGACACATTGATCCTCTTGGGCACACTGAAGGCCACAGATCGAGAGGACCCGCCATGAGTGACCCCACCCCCGCCGTGCCCGGGGCCGTCCGGACCGACGAGGCCGAGACCCGCCCGAACGCCGGCGCCGCCTTCGGCATCTCCCTCGAGGAGTACCTGCTCCCCGCCGCCCGCCGCATCCAGCTGATCGGCGAGGACGGCACTCTGCTGGCCCCGGAGGAGCAGGGCACCGAGCCCGGCCACGAGTATCCCCTGCCCTCCGACGAGGAGCTGCTGGCCGCCTACCGCCACCTCGTCATCGGCCGCCGCGTCAACGACCAGGCCTACGCCCTGGTGCGCCAGGGTCGCATGGCCGTCTATCCGTCCTCGCATGGCCAGGAGGCCTCCGAGGTCGCCGCCGCCGTCTGCCTGGGCGAGGACGACTGGCTGTTCCCGACCTACCGCGACACCGTGGCCGTGATCGCCCGCGGCGTCCCGCCGCTCGAGGTGATGGTGGCCTACCAGGGCACCTGGCATCAGGGCTACGACCCCCAGAAGCACCACGTCTCCATCCAGTCCACGCCCCTGACCACCCAGATGCTGCACGCCGTCGGGATGGCCAAGGCCGCCCGCCTGCGCGGCGAGGAGGTCGTGTGCCTGGCCATGGTCGGCGACGGCGGCACCTCCGAGGGCGACTTCCACGAGGCGCTGAACTTCGCGGCCGTGTTCAAGCTGCCGGTGATCTTCTTCGTGCAGAACAACAAGTTCGCCATCTCCGTGCCGTTCGCCAAGCAGTCGGCCGCCCCGTCCCTGGCCCACAAGGCCGTGGGCTACGGCCTGGCCGGCGAGCGCGTGGACGGCAACGACCTCGGCGCCCTGCTGGCCGTGCTGGGCCGCGCCGTGGAGCTGTGCCGGCAGGGCCAGGGCCCCTTCCTCGTGGAGGCGGACACCTACCGCATGCAGGCGCACACCAACACGGACGACCCCTCGCGCTACCGCGACGACGCCGAGGTGAAGGAGTGGGAGGCGCGCGACCCGCTGCGCCGCATGACCGCCTACCTCGAGTCCACCGGCGCCCTCACCGAGGAGGTCTCGGCCCAGATCGCCCGCGACGCGGAGGACGTCGCGCAGCAGCTGCGTGACGCCATGAACGCCGAGACGGAGCTCGATCCGCTCGAGCTGTTCGACCACGTCTACTCCGTGCAGACCCCGCAGCTCGCCGCCCAGCGCGCGCAGCTGGCCGAGGAGCTGTCCCGTTCCGAGAACCAGGAGGCCTGAGCATGGCGACCCTGACCTTCGCCGCCGCGCTCAACGCGGCGCTGGCCGACGAGATGGCCGCCGACGACATGGTGGTGGTGTTCGGCGAGGACGTCGGCACCCTCGGCGGCGTCTTCCGCATCACGGACGGGCTGACCGCGCGCTTCGGCGAGGAGCGCTGCTTCGACACCCCGCTGGCCGAGTCCGGCATCGCGGGCATGGCCGTGGGCATGGCCCTCGGCGGCGCCCGCCCCGTGATCGAGATGCAGTTCGACGCGTTCGCGTACCCGGCCTTCGAGCAGATCGCCTCGCACGTGGCCAAGATGCGCAACCGCACCAAGGGCGCCACGCCCATGCCGATCACCATCCGCATCCCCTACGGCGGCGGCATCGGCGGCGTGGAGCACCACTGCGACTCCTCCGAGTCCTACTACGCGCACACCCCGGGCTTGAAGGTGTACACCCCGGCCTCGGTGAAGGACGCGTACATGATGCTGCGCTCGGCCATCCGCCTGGACGATCCGGTGGTCTTCATGGAGCCCAAGAAGATGTACTGGACCAAGGCCGAGCTCGACCTCGACCAGCTGCGCGCCGAGTTCGAGGAGGGCTGGGCCCGCGTCGAGGACAAGAAGGAGCACGGCGAGGCCTGGGCCCGCGCCGCCGTCGTCCGCGAGGGCACGGACGTCACCCTCGTCTCCTACGGCCCCTCCGTCCCCACCTGCCTCGCCGCCGCCCAGGCGGCCGCGGAGGAGGGGCTCTCGGTGGAGGTCGTGGACCTGCGCACCGTGAACCCGCTGGACGAGGACACGATGACCGCCTCGGTCACCAAGACCGGCCGCGCCGTCGTCGTCGCCGAGCCGCAGGGCTTCGCGTCCGTGGCCTCCGAGCTGGTGGCCCGGATCCAGCAGCGCTGCTTCCACTCGCTGGCGGCGCCCGTGGGCCGCGTGACCGGCTTCGACATCCCGTTCCCCGCGCCGAAGCTCGAGGAGCACCACCTGCCGAACATCGACCGCATCCTGGACGCGATCGACGACCTGAACTGGGACCTGGACGCGATCGACGACCTGAACTGGGACCTGGACGCCGAGGAGGCCCGCGCATGAGCAACACCTTCCTGCTGCCCGACCTGGGCGAGGGCCTGACCGAGGCCGACATCGTCCGCTGGCTCGTCGCCGAGGGCGACACCGTGGCCGTCGACCAGCCCATGGTCGAGGTCGAGACCGCCAAGGCCCTCGTCGAGGTGCCGAGCCCGTACGCCGGCACCGTGCTGACCCTGCACGGCGCCGAGGGCGAGACCATGGACGTCGGCAGCCCGCTGATCACCATCGGCGCGGCCGGCGAGTCCGGTGAGGGCTCCGCGCCCGTCGCCGGCACCGAGACCCTCGCCGTCCCGCCGTCGACCGGTGCGGCGGCGGCCGAGGCCGCCCGCCCGGGCGCGCTGAGCTACCGCGAGGAGGAGATGGCCGGCGTCCAGCCGAAGCCGGACAAGGCCCGCGGCGGCGACGGCGACGTCGCCGGCTCCGACGACGAGGCCTCCGGCGCCGTGCTCATCGGCTACGGCACCTCCGGCCACAGGGCCACCTCCCGCAGCCGTCCGTCCAAGCGCGGCCGCGGCGCCGCCCGCCCGACACCGGCCCCCACGGCCGGGGCCGGCGCCCCGCGCGTGACCTCCCCGATCGTCCGCAAGCTCGCCCGCGAGAAGGGCGTGGACGTGGCCGCGCTGACCGGCACGGGCCCGGACGGCCTGATCACCCGCGCCGACGTGCTCGCCGCGGCCGAGGGCTCCGCGCCGCAGACCGCCCCGACCCCGGCCCCGTCGGCCGCCGCCCCGGCGGCCGCGGCCACCGCGCAGCCGGGCGCCGTGGACGGGCGGACCGGCCTGGCCGTCGTCGCCCGCACCCCGATCTCGGGGGTGCGCAAGGTGATCGCGGACCAGCTCTCCCGCTCGCGCCGCGAGGTCCCGGAGGTCACGGCGTGGCTGGACGTCGACGTCACCGCCCTGCTCGAGCTGCGGGCCGCGCTCAAGGCGAAGGACCCGGAGAACGCGCCCTCGCTGCTCGGCCTGATTGCCCGCTTCACCCTGGCCGGCCTGCGCCGGTACCCGGTGATGAACGCGCGCATCGAGGCCGGGGCGGACGGCCAGGACGAGATCGTGGAGGTCGACGGCGTCCACCTCGGCCTGGCCGTGCAGACCGACCGCGGCCTCATGGTGCCGTCCGTCGAGCACGCGGAGAAGCTGTCCGCGGACGAGCTCACCGCCGCGATCAACGACACCGTCAGCCGCGCCCGCGCGGGCAGGGCCGCCCCGGCCGAGCTCACCCGCGGCACGTTCACGCTGAACAACTACGGCCCGCTGGGCACGGACGGCGCCACGCCGATCATCAACGTGCCCGAGGCCGGGATGCTCGGCATCGGCCGGATCATCGACCGCCCGTGGGTCGTGGACGGGGAGATCGTGGTCCGCAAGGTCACCGAGATGACCGTGACCTTCGACCACCGCGTCACCGACGGCGCCACCGCGAGCGCGTTCCTCACGTTCGTGGCGGACTGCCTCCACGACCCGACGGCGGCCCTCGCCCGGATCTGATCCGGACGATCCCCGCCCGCCCCGACCCCGGACGAGCCCTGCGATGTGGCGGCCATACCTCGCGGATGGCCGCCACATCGCAGGGCTCGTCGCGTGGTGGGGGTGCGGTGAGCGTGCGGGGAGGGGTCAGTCCGCGCGGCCGCGGCGAAAGGCCGTGCCGAGCGCGCCCCACAGCAGGACCGCGGGGGAGGCGCTGAGCAGGATCCCGGCCGGCTCGGCCGCCGGGTGGGGGCCGGCGCCGCTGGTCGCGGGGGTGTCGAGGGTGAGGGCCAGCAGCGTCAGCCCGGCCGCCAGGCCCGCGACGCCCAGGGACCAGAGCGTGGCCTCCACGCCGCGGGCGCCGCGCGGTACGGGCCGCGGTGCGCCGTCGTACCGGGCGAACGGCACGGCGAGCAGGCCCCAGGCGGCGGACACGAGCGCCGCGGCGGCCATGTCCGACGGCCGGTGCCAGGCCTCCGTGTAGGCGACGGCGCCGGTGCAGGAGCTCACCACGGCGCCGAGGACGGTGGTGAGAGGTCGCCACCGGGCGGGCACGAGCAGCAGCGCGGCCACCGCGGCGCCCGTCGCGAGCGTCATGTGGCCCGAGGGCAGTGAGTTGCCGCCGGACCACGGGACCCCGTCGGCGTGCTCGGGCCGCGGAAGCGCCGCCTTGAGCAGCTGCGTGGTGAGGTTGGACCCGGCCAGCACGAGGAGGGCGAGCAGCCCCCGCCGCCGCCACCGGGCCACGGCGAGCGCGCCGAGCGAGGCCAGCGCCATGCCGACCGCCAACGCGAGCGGCAGGATCCGCACCACCTGGGAGGTCACGTCCGGCACGGTGTCCGCGTAGCGCTCCTCGACGGCGCGGAACACCTGGTACTCGAGCACCTGGCCGGCGGAGGACCACACCAGGGCGGCGTAGACCAGCACGACGCCGGCCACGCACGCGGCCAGCGCCAGCCACCACGTCCACGAGGGGAGGCGGCGGGGGGCGCGGGCGGTGGGGGGCATGGGTTCCATTGTGTCGGACGCGCAGCCGTCATGCAGGCTTCATCGGACGGTCACGCCCCCGTCGCCGTCCCGTCCTCCGCGCCCCTGAGCCGCCTGCCTAGCCTGGGGCCATGACCCGCGTGCCCCCCGCCCACGGACATCGCCCGGCCCTCCGCGACTCCACCGGCTCGGCTCACGGCCCGGGCGTCGAGCCGGGCGCCCGGCCCCGTCTCTCGGCCGAGGACCTGCTGGCCGCCCGGGACGCCCTGGCCCCCTTCGGCCGGCTGAGCCGGCAGGAGCCCATCGAGTGGGCCGCCGAGGAGCCCCTCGCCCCGGACCTGGCCGACTTCTACCGCTACGTGGGACCGGAGTGGCTGGAGATCGACACCCTCGGCCTGCCTGTGATGTTCTTCCCGCTGGACCGCCTGTGGGACGAGCAGGCCGGCTACCGGTGGAACCCCCGAACCGGTGCGCTGCTGGTGGACTGGAACGACGACTGGACCGTGGTGGCCAAGCAGGGCGCCGACCCGTTCATCCACGCGGCCTCCACCGGCCAGGTGCTCATGGCCCCGGGAGACGAGGGCTGGGAGGACCGCCTGGACGAGCCGCGACCGGTCTTCCGGGACCTCACCGAGATGACCCGCGCGCTCGCGGCCGTGGGCACGGCGTGGGCGCGCTTCGACGACCCGTTCACCGCCGACTGGCATCTCACCGAGGAGGTGACGGCCGCCGTCGTCGCCGGCCTGGAGGGGGTGCTCGGCGCCCACGACCGCGCCGTGGACCTGGCCCGAGCCCTCGGCTACCTCCGCGCCGTCTGAGCGTCGGCGCCGACACAGACAGTCCCACCCCGCCGGCGCCCGTCGGAACGGGAGCCGAGCGCCCTTCCTACACTGGCCGCATGAGCACCGCCCCCGCCCTGCCCCCGCTGCCCGGCGCGCCGGGCGGTCCCGCCCTGCCGAGCGTCGAGGAGCTGCTGGCCGACGCCGTCGCGGTCGCCCTGCCGATGCGCGTGCGGTTCCGCGGCACGGACCTCCGTCACGCCCTGCTGCTGCGCGGCCCGGCGGGCTGGGCCGAGTTCTCCCCGTTCCCGGAGTACGGTCCGCACGAGTGCGCCGCGTGGCTGGCCGCCGCGATCGAGGCCGGCTGGCAGGGCTGGCCCGGCCCGGTCCGCCAGACCGTCCCCGTCAACGCCACCGTGCCCGCGGTGGCCGCGGACGACGTCGAGGCCGTCCTGGCCCGCTACGGCGACGGCATCACCGCGGTCAAGGTCAAGGTGGCCGAGCACGGACCCGAGGGCGGTCTCGTCCCCGGCGGCCGCGAGGCCGACCTGGCCCGCGTGCGGCGGGTGCGCGCGCTGCTGCCCCACGCGCAGGTCCGCGTCGACGCCAACGCCGGCTGGACGCCCGCCGAGGCCGTCGACGTGCTCACCGCGCTGGCCGACGTCGGCCTCGAGTACGCCGAGCAGCCCGTGCCCGGCATCACCGACCTCGCGGAGGTCCGCGCGGAGCTGCGCGCCCGGGGCGTCCCCACCCCGATCGCCGCGGACGAGGCGGTCCGCAAGGCCGAGGACCCCCTCGCCGTCGCGGCCGCCGGCGCCGCGGACCTGATCGTGGTGAAGGTCCAGCCGCTCGGGGGCGTGCGCCGGGCCGCGGCGATCGTGGCGGCCGCGGGGCTGCCCGCGGTGGTCTCCTCAGCGCTGGACACCTCCGTGGGCATTGCCGGCGGCGCCGCGCTCGCCGCCTGCCTGCCGTCCCTGCCGCACGCATGCGGGCTCGGCACCGCGGCCCTCTTCGAGCACGACGTCGTCGCCCCGGCCTGGCGCCCACGCGCGGGGGCCCTCCCGGCACCGGGGGAGCGGGCCCCCGCCCCCGACCCGGAGCTGCTCGACCGCGTCCGGGCGGACGGGGCGCGGCAGGCGTGGTGGGCCGACCGCCTGCGCGCGGCCCACGCGGTGCTGGCCGCGCAGGGCTGACGGGCCCGCCCGGTCCCCGTCGACGCGGGGAATGTGAGCCGGATTACAGCACGTCAACGGGACGAAATCCGGCGGCCGGGAAGAGTTCAACTCGCGGCCACCTGGGCGTGGCTCGCCGCTCGGAGCGAGGGGCCAAGGTGATGGCAGCCCCGGCCGGCCTCACCCCCGGGGTCGCCTCCGGCCCGGCACCGGACCCCGAACCATCCCCACGACGCGAAGGACCCCGTCATGCTGAAGCGCCTCCTCCCCATGGCCGGCCACACCCGTGGCAACCGCTCCGCCGTCACGTGCGAGCTCAAGTGCGGCAACGCGTGCGCCCACCCGGTGCCCAACACCTCGGCGAACCCGACCTTCCAGCAGATCGCGGAGACCGCCATCTCGCGCCGCTCCGCCCTGGTCGGCGGCACCGGCCTCGCCGCCGCCGTCGTCATCGGCTCCCAGGTGGCCCAGGCCCCCGAGGCGCTCGCAGACAACGGCCGGCGCCCGACCGGCGGCGGCAAGCTCCCCTTCGAGCCCATCGCCCCGGTGACCCGCACCGTGGACACCATGACCGTGCCGGAGGGCTACGACTGGGGCACCGTGATCCGCTGGGGCGACCCGCTGTTCGCCGACTCCCCGGAGTTCGACATCGAGCACCAGACCGGTGCGTCGCAGGCCGCCCAGTTCGGCTACAACAACGACTACCTGAACATCATCACCGACGGCGGCAACGACCGCTCCGGCTACCTCGTCTCCAACCACGAGTACACCAACGAGAACATCATGTTCTCCCCGGAGTACATCGCCTCGAACTTCGAGGACGTCGTCAACGTCGGCCTCCAGGCCCACGGCCTGTCCATCGTGGACCTCAAGCGTGCCAAGCGCGGCGCCCAGTGGGAGTACGTCCGCGGCGGCCGCCGCAACCGCCGCATCACCGGCACCACCGAGTTCGAGGTCCGCGGCCCGGCCGCCGGCCACGCGCTGCTCACGACCGTCGAGGACCCGACCGGCACCCGCGTGCTGGGCACCCTGAACAACTGCGCCGGCGGCACCACCCCGTGGGGCACCGTGCTCTCCGGCGAGGAGAACTTCAACCAGTACTTCAAGGGCCGCGGCACCGCCGAGGAGAAGCGCTACGGCATCTCCACCTCCGCCACCCGCCGCGGCTGGGAGAAGGTCCACGACCGCTTCGACCTGACCAAGCCCGGCTACGAGAACGAGGCCAACCGCTTCGGCTGGGTCGTCGAGATCGACCCCGAGGACCCCACCTCCACGCCCGTGAAGCACACCCTCCTGGGCCGCTTCAAGCACGAGGCCGGCACCGCCGTGATCTCCCCGTCCGGCCACGCCGTGGTCTACTCCGGCGACGACGAGCGCCACGACTACCTGTACAAGTTCGTCTCGGCCGAGAAGGTCCGCGAGGGCGACAAGAAGCACAACATGCGCCTGATGGACAAGGGCACCCTCTACGTGGCCAGGTTCTCCGGCGACTCCCCGGCCGCCCAGATCGACGGCAGGGGCACCCTGCCCTCGGACGGCGCCTTCGACGGCTCCGGAGAGTGGATCGCCCTGGCCGACGAGAAGACGTCCTTCGTCCCGGGCATGTCCCTGGCCGAGGTCCTCGTCTACACCCGCCTCGCGGCAGACAAGATGGGCGCCACCAAGATGGACCGCCCGGAGGACGTCGAGACCAACCCGGTCACCGGCAAGGTCTACGCGGCCCTGACCAACAACACCAAGCGCACCGCCGTGGACGAGGCCAACCCGGTCATCGGCAACCGCGACGGCCACGTCATCGAGATCACCGAGCAGGGCGGGGATCACACCTCCACCGCCTTCACCTGGGTCATCCTGCTGCTCGCCGGCGACCCGGCGGTCTCCTCCTCGGCCTACTTCGCCGGCTACCCGAAGGAGAAGGTCTCCCCGATCTCCTGCCCGGACAACCTGGCGTTCGACTCCGAGGGCAACCTCTGGATCTCCACCGACGGCCAGCCCGGCACCATCGGCTACGCCGACGCGCTGCACAAGGTCACCCTCGACGGCGCCGAGCGCGGCCGCGTCCAGCAGTTCCTCGCCGTCCCGCGCGACGCCGAGACCTGCGGCCCCGTGATCCACGACCGCGACAACTCCGTGTTCGTCAACGTCCAGCACCCGGGCGAGGACGGCACCTGGGGCGCGCACACCTCCTCCTTCCCGGACTTCCTGAGCCCGACCGGCCCGGTCCAGGTGGGCGACAAGGTCGCGGCCCCGCGTCCGAGCGTCGTCCAGGTGTTCAACGCCACCGGGAACAACGGCATCGGCAAGGGCGCCGGCAAGGAGAAGGGCAACAAGGGCAAGGGCAACAACGGCAAGGGCAAGGGCAACGGCAACGGCAAGGGCCCGAAGGGCTGACCCCCGCCTCCGCGCGGACCCTCGACGAGGCCGTCACGGCCGGCGCCACCGCGTCACCGTGGCGGCCTCGCCGCGTCCGGGGCCCGCCCGCGCCCGGGCCTAGACTGGTGGCCACCATGACCTCCGTCGACTCCCTCTCCGTGGCGCGCGCCGTCGCCACCGCCCTGATCGACGCCGGCATGCGGGACGCGGTGGTCTGCCCCGGCTCCCGCTCCGCCCCGCTGGCCTACGCGCTCGCGGCCCTCGAGCACGCCGGCGAGGTCCGCCTGCACGTGCGGGTGGACGAGCGCTCGGCCGGCTTCCTCGCCCACGGGCTCTCGCTGGCCTCGGGGCGCCCGGTGGGCGTGCTGACCACGTCGGGCACCGCCGTCGGGAACCTGGTGCCCGCCCTGATGGAGTCCTTCCACGCCGGCACGCGCGTGATCGCGCTGACCGCGGATCGTCCGCCCGAGCTGCACGGCACCGGCGCGAACCAGACCACGGACCAGAGGGACGTGTTCGGCACGCACGTCCGCCATGCCGCCTCCCTCGGCTGCGACGCGGCCGACGGCGTGGACGCCGAGCAGCATCTGCGCCATGTGCGGGCCACCGTGCGCCGGGCCCTGCTGGCGGCCGAGGGGGTCGTCGCCGAGACCGGTTCCGACGACGGCGCGCCCGGTCCGGTGACGATGGCCGAGGCCCCGGCCGGACCCGTCCACCTGAACCTGCACTTCCGCGACCCGCTCGTGCCGAGCCCTGAGGAGGCGGCCGCCATGGGCGCCGCCGCCGCGGCGCCGCACACCCCTGCTCCGGCCGTCGCCCCGACCGGCGCGAGCCCGGCCGCCGCCGCGTCGGCCTACCGGGCGCCCGGGGCGGTGCTCTCGGGGCTGCCCGAGCTGGACGTCGCCCGCCTGGACCAGCGGCGCACCGTCGTGCTGGCCTGCCACGGTGCCGGCCCCGCGGCCGCGGCCTTCGCGCTGTCCCTGGGCCTGCCCCTGCTGGCCGAGCCGTCCTCGAACGCGCGGTTCTCCGCCAACGCCATCGCCGCGTACCCGCTCCTGCTGGGCGCGGCCGGCGGGCGCGACGCGGACGCACACCCCCTGGCCGCCCGCATCGAACGGGTCGTGCTGTTCGGCCGGCCCACGCTCACCCGGACGGTCAACGCGCTGCTGGCCCGCCCCGACGTCGCCACGGCCCTGCACGCCCCCGAGCCCGCACCGTGGTTCGAGCCGGGCCGGCGCCGGGAGACGCCCGTGGAGACCCTCGAGGAGCTCGCCGCCTTCGCCGGGCAGGGCGAGCCCGGCTGGCTCGCCGCGTGGCAGCACGCCTCGATGCGCGCCCAGGCCGCCGTGGAGGACGTGCTCGTCACCACCGACGCCGGCGACCGGCTCAGCCCGCAGACGGTGGCGCACGTGAGCGCCGCCATGGTCCGGGGTCCGCTCGTGCTGGGCTCGTCCTCGGTGATCCGGGACGTGGACCTGACCTGGCGGCCCCCCTCGGCGCCGGACGCGGAGGTGTACGCCAACCGCGGGCTCGCCGGGATCGACGGGACCGTCTCCACGGCCGCGGGCGTCGCACTGGCGCGCGGACGGCGGACCGTGGCCCTGCTCGGCGACCTCACCGCCCTGCACGAGGCGGGCGGCCTGCTCGTGGGCCCCACCGAGACCGAGCCGGACCTCGACCTCGTGGTCGTCAACGACGACGGCGGGGCGATCTTCGCGAGCCTCGAACACGGGGCCGTGGCCGAGGCGCCCGGCATGGCGGACCCCATCGAACGGCTCTTCGGCACCCCGCACGGCGTGGACCTGGCCGCCCTGGCCGCCGCGTACGGCGTCCCGCACACGCGGGTCACCGACCGCGTCGACCTCGTCCGGGCCCTGTCCGACCCGGTGCGCGGCCGGCGTCTGCTCGAGGTCCGCTGCGACCGCGCCGACCGCCCGCGCGTCGCCGCCGCCCTGGCCGCGGCGGTGCGCGCCACGTTCCCGCCCGCGTGCCCCGTCCCGGACCCCGCGCCGGACGCCGGCCCGGCCCCCGCCCCGCCCACCGCCGAGCTCGCCGCCGAGGAGGCCCCCCAGTGACCGGCACGCCGACGTCGCCCGCGCCCGCCTCGACCCCCGCCGTCGTGCGCCGTGCCGACGTGCTGATCTCCGGCTGCGGCCCCGCCGGCGCCACCGCCGCCGCCCACCTCGCCGCGGCGGGGCTGGACGTGGTGGTGCTCGAGAAGACCGCGCACCCGCGTGAGAAGGTCTGCGGCGACGGCCTGACCCCGCAGGCGGTCCGGGAGCTGCAGCTGCTCGGCGTGCCCCACCGGGGTGAGCCCGGCGACGACGGCGGCTGGCGCGTCATCCGCGGCCTGCGGCTGCGCGCGGGCGAGCGCAGCGTGGACGTGCCGTGGGCGCCCACCCAGACCTGGCCGGACTACGCGCTCACGCGCACCCGACGCGATTTCGACGCCCTCCTGGCGGACCTGGCGCGCACCCGCGGCGCCGAGGTCCGCGAGCGGCACGCCGTCACCGGCGTCGTGCGGGACGAGGCCGGACGCGTGGTCGGGCTGGACGCGGAGCTGATCGCGCCGAACGGCCGCAAGACCGGGGAGACCGCCCGCTTCACCGCACCGATCGTGCTCGCGTGCGACGGCGTCTCCGCCCGCGCCGCCGTCTCCGCGGGCCTGCACCGCCGCGAGGACCGGCCCATGGGCGTGGCCGTGCGGGCCTACTACACCGCCGGCGCCGCCGTCGACGGGGCGATCCCCGCCCCGCCCGGCGACCGGGGGGAGTGGATGGAGTCCTGGCTGCGCCTGCCGGATGCCGAGGGCAACCCGCTGCCCGGCTACGGCTGGCTGTTCCCGCTCGCGGACGGCACCGTGAACGTGGGCCTGGGCATCCTGGACACCTCCCCGCAGTTCGGGAAGCTGGACTACCGCGGGCTGCTGAAGTCCTGGACCGGGGCGCTCACCGCGGACTGGGGGATCGCCGAGCAGACGCGCACCTCGCGGATCCTCGGCGCGGCCCTGCCGATGGCGTTCAACCGCACCCCGCAGCACGTGCCGGGCATGCTCCTGGTGGGCGACGCGGCCGGCATGGTGTCCCCGTTCAACGGCGAGGGCATCGGGTTCGCGATGGAGGCGGCCCGCCTCGCCGCGGAGCTGGCGGTGCAGGCGCACGCGGCCGGGACCGACGGCGCCGCGGACGCGATCCTGTCCCGTTACCCGGTGATCACCCAGCACCTGTGGGGCCGCCACTTCGCCCTCGGCGCCCGGTTCGCCCGCCTGATCGGCGATCCGCGCGTGATGAAGGCGGCGCTGGGCGCCGGGATGGCCGCACCCCCGCTGCTGCGGGCCGCGGTGAAGGTCATGGGCAACACGGTGGACGCGCGGGGCGGCGACGCCGTCGACCGGGCCGTCCGCGTGCTCGAGGCGCTCACCCCCGCGCTGACGACCGCGGGCGGCGCGCCGTTGGGTAGGCTTGCCCGGTGACCACCGCAGACCCCGGCTTCGCCCTGCCCTCCGGCTTCGAACCCCTCGCCGAGCACGGCCGTGTCCTGGAGGTCGTGCTGACCGCGCTCGAGCAGGTCGAGGAGCAGCTGGACAGCGCCCTCGGCTTCGACGACCTCTTCTCCGACACCGCCGCCCACCACCTGCTGGCCGCCGGCGGCAAGCGGGTCCGTCCGGTCCTGACGGTGCTCGCCTCCCTCCTGGGCGACCCCGCCCTGGCCTCCGGCGAGGTCGCCGACGTGGACGCGCCCGCCCGCCAGGCCGCCGTCGTGATGGAGCTGACGCACCTGGCCACGCTGTACCACGACGACGTGATGGACGAGGCCCCCGTGCGCCGCGGCGCCCCCGCCGCCCACCGACTGTGGGGAAACTCGGCGGCGATCCTGGCCGGCGACCTGATCTTCGCCCGCGCCTCCCAGCTCATGGCCGAGCTCGGCCCGCGGCCCGTGCAGATCCAGGCGGACACCTTCGAACGCCTCGTGCAGGGCCAGCTGTGGGAGACCCGCGGCCCGGCCGAGGGCGCGGATCCGATCGAGCACTACTACGCGGTGCTCTCCGGCAAGACCGGCTCGCTGATCGCCGCGGCGGGCATGCTCGGCGCGCTGCTGGGCGGGGCCGACGAGGCCGCCGTCCAGGTGATGCGCGCATACGGCGAGAAGGTGGGCCTGGCCTTCCAGCTCGCCGACGACCTGATCGACCTCACCGGCGACGCCGAGCGGATCGGCAAGGTCCCCGGCACGGACCTGCGCGAGCGCGTGCCCACCCTGACCACGCTGCTGCTGGCCCGCGCCGCGCAGGGCGAGGGGCCGGAGGCCGAGGACGCCCGCCGGGTGCGCGCGCTCGTGGACGGGCCGCTCGACACCGACGAGCAGCTGGCCGCCGCCGTCGCCGCGCTCACGGGCCACCCCGCCATCGACGAGGCGTGGGCGATCACCCGCGGCTGGGCGGAGCAGGCCAAGCAGGCGCTCGCCCCGCTGCCGGACTCCGCCGTGAAGGCGGCGCTCGAGGCGTTCGCCGACTACGTGGTCGGGCGCTCGGCCTGACGCCGCGGTCGGCGGCGTCGCCGCCTCGATCCGGGGCGGCCGCTCAGTCCAGGCGGGTCGGGGCGGGGTCCAGCGCGGCCGCGAGCTCCCGCGCCTTGCCGGCGCGGACCTCCGGGGCCACCGGGTGGCGCAGCTGCCGGTAGAGCATGTCCTCCTCGAAGCGGGGGAACACGTGCAGGTGGTAGTGCCACACGTGCTGGTTGCCGGCGGGCTCGTTGTGCTGGCGCGTGGAGACCCCGTCCGGGGCCCACGCGCGCTTCATGGCCAGCGCCACCTGCTGGGCCATCAGGGCGATGCGCTGCAGCACGCGCGGGGGCAGGTCGTAGAGGTTCTCGTAGTGCTCGGCCGGGCAGACCATGGCGTGGCCCTCGTGGTCGCCGAACCCGTCCACGGCGATCAGCACGATCAGGTCCTCGTCCTGGTAGACGGTGTCCCCGAGCTCGCAGCGGTTGCCCGGGTCGGAGACGTCGCCGGCCACGAGCCCGCAGAACGGGCAGACGTAGCCGTCCGGGGCGTGGGAGACCGGGGCGGGCGCGGTCACCGGTCCGGCCCCTCGTCGTCGTCCTCGGGGTCCTCGAAGGTCCACGCGAGCAGGTCCGTCAGGAACTCGCTGAAGGTGCCGCCCTCGTCCTGCCACTCGCCCTCGGGCGCGTCGGCACCGGCGGAGCGCCGCCACACCAGCGGGTCCGGCAACGCCAGGTTGTCCACCGGCAGGCCCCACACGACCGTCTCGTCCGCATCCTCCAGGAACATGAGGAAGCCGTCCCGCACCTCGAGGTCCTCGGGGTCCCACACGTAGTGGTCCGTCTCCATGAGGTCGCCGCAGTTGCCCAGGGCGAGGTAGAACTCGCGGAGAGCAGCCGGGATCATGAGCCCGGCGCCGAGCTGCTCCGCCGCGGGGGACTGGGCCAGCCGGGCGTCGACGTCGGCGGGGGCGAGGCCGTCGTCCTCGGCCCAGGCGTCGCCCAGCAGGTCCGGGACGAGCCGCTGGAAGGCCGGGAGGTACACGGGGGCGGGGGGCTTGGCGGGCATGTCGTCAGTCTAGGCGTGCGCGCCCCGCCCGGCCCGGACCGCCCGACGCTGCAGGCGGGAGGCGTTCAGCTGGTCCACGGTGAACACCGCCAGGGACAGCCAGATCAGCCCGAAGCCCGCCCAGCGGGCCGCGGGCATCTGCTCGCCGAGCACCGTGACCGCCACGAGGAACTGCAGGATGGGCGCCGTGTACTGCAGCATCCCGAGCGTGGTCAGCGTCAGGGAGCGGGCCGCCGCCGAGAACAGGATGAGCGGAACGGCGGTGAGCACGCCGAGCCCGGCCATGAGCCAGAAGTGGCCGGGCCCCTCGGTGACCGTGGTGAGCAGCCCGGCCTGCGCCAGCAGCACGCTGCCCACCACGAACACGGGGATCAGCACCACGGTCTCGGCGGTCATCGCGGTCACTGCGTGCACGGGGGAGGGGAAGCGCTTCTTCACGAAGCCGTAGAGCCCGAACGAGGTGGCCAGCCCGAGCGCGATCCACGGCACCTGCCCCATCGCCGCGGACATCACGACGACGGCGGCCACCGCGATCCCGACGGCCACCCACTGGCCCCGCCGCAGCCGCTCCCCGAGGAAGAGCACGCCGAGCAGGACGTTCACCAGCGGGTTCATGAAGTAGCCCAGCGAGGCCTGGAGCACGTTGCCCGTGGTGACCGAGACCGCGTACAGCAGCCAGTTCACCGCGATGATCCCGGCGGCCAGACCCGTGGTGCCCCAGCGGCCGGGCGTGGCCAGCGCCGTCCCCAGCTCGCGCAGGCGGCGCATCACGGTCAGCAGCAGCAGGCAGAAGATCAGGGCGAAGCCGATGCGCACCACCACGATCTCCAGGGTCCCGGCGGGCGCGAGCATCGCCATGTAGAGCGGCAGCAGGCCCCACACGAAGTAGGCGGTGAAGCCGAGGGCCAGCCCGCGCGGGTCGTCGTCCGGGGCAGGGGAGACGGTGGGCAGGGCGCCGGTGTCGGGGGCGGCGCCGTCGGGGGTCGCGCCGGGCCGGGCAGCGGGGGAGGAGGGGCTCACGCGGACCACTGTACGGTCCGGGTGAGCACTCTCACCCAGGTTCCTCCCGGTCACGGCGGTAGACTGGGGGGTCGATCCCGCGCGCCGGCGCCGGGCCCCGCCCTGCGTCCTGCCGGCGCGCCCCGCCGTCGTCGAAAAGGACCCACCCGCCGTGACCGTTCGCCCTGACCGCCCGTTGCGCATCGCCATCATCGGTGCCGGACCCGCCGGGGTGTACACGGCGGACATCCTGACCAAGGAGGAGCGGGACTTCCGTGTCAGCATCGACCTGTTCGACCGGTACCCGGCCCCGTTCGGTCTGATCCGTTACGGGGTGGCCCCGGACCATCCGCGCATCAAGGGCATCGTCACCGCCCTGCACAAGGTCATGGACCGCGGCGACATCCGTTTCCTGGGCAACGTGGACTACGGCACGGACCTGAGCCTGGCGGATCTGCGTCGGCATTACGACGCGATCGTGTTCTCCACCGGGGCTGTGCGGGACGCGGCCCTGGACGTGCCCGGGGTGGAGTTGGCCGGCTCGTTCGGTGGCGCGGACTTCGCGTCCTGGTATGACGGGCACCCGGATGTGCCGCGGCATTGGCCGTTGGAGGCCACGCAGGTGGCGGTGATCGGCAACGGGAACGTGG
>NZ_JAKRLB010000019.1:0-51820 GCF_022664405.1 Micrococcus luteus
CATCCCCGCTACGGGTATCGGCGGGCGTATCACGACGCCCGCGCCGAGGGGTGGGTGGTGAACCACAAGAAGATCCAACGCCTGTGGCGTGACGAAGGGCTCCGGGTCCCGCAGCGGCGTCGACGCACGCGCGTCGGGTCCTCGACCGTCGACGCGCCGACGGCGGACGCGCCGAACGTGGTGTGGGCGGTGGACGCGCCGAACGTGGTGTGGGCGGTGGACTTCCAGTTCGACGCCGACGAGCACGGACGACCGATCAAGATCTGCTCGATCGTCGACGAACACACCCGGGAGTGCATCGGCGGCCTCGTGGAGCGCTCGATTACCGCCGAGCGACTCACCGCCCACCTCGAGGACCTCGTCGCCGCCCGGGTCGCCCCGGCGGTGCTCAGGTCGGACAACGGGCCGGAGTTCATAGCGAGGCGATGGCCGACTGGGCCGGCACCCGCACCGGCCTGTCCTACATCCCTCCGGGCTCGCCGTGGCGCAACGGGTACGTCGAGTCGTTCAACAGCCGGATCCGCGACGAGTGCCTCAACATCAACAGCTTCTACTCGCTGCTGCACGCACAGGTCATCATCGGCGACTGGAAGGACGAGTACAACCACCACCGCCGGCACTCCTCGCTCGGCTACCTAACCCCAGCCGAGTACGCTCGGCAGTGCACCCATCAAATGGAAACCGACGACTCACAGAACGTCCGGACCGAATGAAGGGGGCGGCTCACGCCCATGTGGTCACCGAAGGTGCGCTTTCGCTCGTCTTCCTTGACCTCTATCCGGTCGCAGACGGTCACTGCCTCATCACCCCTCGGCGCCATGTCCCCACACTCTCCGACCTCCGACCCGAGGAAGGCGCCGAGATGTTCACCCTCACCACGCGAGTAACTGGCGTCATCCGTAGGACCCTGGCTCCCGCGGTGAACCTGCACCTATCAGACGGCGTTGAAGCCGAACAGGACGTGCCCCATGTTCACCTGCACGTGATCCCTCGCCACCGCGACGATCAGGTGTCGATCCACCTGCCCCCGTCCTCGACCCCGACAAGCCCGGAAGCAACCGTAACGGCGCTACGGATTGGGATGCACATACAGGGCAGCTAGGCAGATGCGGCACAACCGGTCGTTTGTGGCGGGCGTCCGGGATGCGACGGGGCGGCGTGTGACTTGCGGCGCTAAATGTCGCGGTTCTCGCGTCGCTCTGCATCCGGTGAGGGGCCCCGTGCCTCGTCCCGAGACGCGCGTTATACCGGTCACCGGCCAACAGAATGGCTGGAAGCACAGCGCGCCGGAGACGCGCGCCGGTTCCTCCCGTCTCGTTGGCTGCCCGGCTGGTGTGGTCTATGACGCGATGCGTTCGATATCTCGTATGAGGTCGATGATGCGTTCGACGCTTTCGCGGCGTTGCTCAGGAGCGATGCTAGTGCTTCCAAGTACGTCGGTGACCCAGAGCCCATCGGCGGCCAAAAGCGCCAGGGCATATGCGGGATCATCTGTCGGTTGCGGTCGTGGCGCCCAGCGTTGGAGAACGCGATCCCAAGCGTCCTGGTTCTCAGTGTGATGACTATCAAGAATCATCTGCACTTCTGCTCGAGTGGCTGGTGTCGCCGCCATGCGGATGTAGGCGGTGAGTCGTTCGAACGCGGTGGTCTCGTCGGCCGGCTTACCGCAGGCAGCTTCGAGCTGGCTCTCCCAGCGGCATGCCATGTGCTCGTGAATGGCCGCGATCAACTCCCCCCGGGAAGGGAAGTGGTAGATGATCCCTCCACGGGTGATGCCAGCTGCTGCCGCGACGGAGTCAAACGTGACGGCGGTAATCCCGTCAGATTCGATGACATTGACCGCGGCGTCCAAAATTACGGTCCGCTTGCTCTCTCGCACCTTGCCCCTCTCTAGCGAGAACGATTCTCAGTGGTTCTCCGCAAACTCCATGGCCTGGCTATTGCGTCCGTAGGCACGCAGAAGCCGATTGGTAACTCCCGCGCCAACCGCTAACACGACACCCAGAACGATCATCGTTACCAGGTAGGCGGTGTCGAATGCAGTGTTCGCGGCAGCAATCACCTCGGAGTTTCCGTCAGCGACGGCGAGTGCGTCTGCCAGGCTCTCCCGGGCTGCATCCGGGGAACCATTGGGGAGTTGAACGGTGAAGGCGTACACAAACGTCAGCAGGCTGCCCAGCACGGCGACGGCCGAGAGCGACCCCATTTCGTAAGACACCTCCTCGACGGAGGCAGCCATGCCAGCTTTGCGCGGGTGGGCATTGCCCATGATCGCGGAGGAAGCGACCGAGAACGCTCCACCCAGGCCGAGCCCGGTGACGACGAATCCGGCCACGAGCAAGGCGAAGGTGTCTGTTGCTACCGCGGTGATCGACAGCAGCAGTCCGAGGGCTCCAACGCCGAGGCCGCCGGAGATGATGAGTCGCAGGCCGAGCGTGTCTAGGAACGCAGCCCCGAGTAACCCCGAGGGCAGAGCACCGAGGGCGATTGCTGCAACCAAAAGACCCGCTTGCAAGGGGCTGAACCCTTCCACGAGTTGGAAGCGCTGGGTCGTGATGAGCTGCGCGCCGGCGATCGTGAACATTGCGAACGCAGCCGCCAGGACGCCTCCAGTGAAAGCCTTGTTGCGGAAAATCGAGAACTCCAAAAGCGGTTCACTCATCCGACGCTGACGGCGCACGAACAGCACGAACCCGACCACGGCAGCCACTGCAGCACCTGCAATCAGTGGCCAGTTCTGCGGGACATGGGCGAGCTCCTTGATAAAGAGCACCGTGCCCACAAGGCCCACCATCGCCTGGATGGAGGACAGCAGGTCCCACTTCTTGGAGGGATCAGCGTCATTACGCGGCGCGACGAGCGCGGTCCCGATGAGCGCGGAGACCACAACCGGAACGTTGATCAGGAACACCGATCCCCACCAGAACCGCTCCAACAGCAACCCGCCTAGGATCGGACCGAGCGAGGCTCCGACAACTGAGAGACTTCCCCAGATCGCGATCGCAATGTTCCGCTCTTTCACGTCATTGAACGACAACCGGATCAATGCGAGCGTCGCCGGCATCATCGCTGCAGCACCCACGGCCAGCAGCGCACGCGAGGCGATCAGCATCCCCGGGCTCACCGAGAACGCTGCAGCCAACGATGCCAGGCCGAAGATCAACAGCCCCACCACGAACATTCTGCGGTGGCCGATTCGATCACCCAGCGTCCCCGCCCCCAGCAACAGACCCGCCATCACCACCGGGTAGGCGTTGATAATCCACAATGAGGCCGACCCCGAAGCCCCCAGCTCCTCGGTCAGCGTCGGGAGCGCGGTGTACAAAATCGAGTTGTCCAGCGTGATGAGGAGCAAACCTGCACCTACCGTCAACAACAACCACCAACGTCGCTTCGACGCAGTATCGCTTCTCATCTATCCGACCCCTCGCTTCCGCTTTACTATACAAACAGGTTAGTATAGTAACATGATCGACCGTTCATGAGTCAGTCGGCAGCCTCGTCGATTAGGTCGGCGAGTCGTGTCTCACGACCCGTGTCAGCAATCTATGTAAAACAAGCGGCGTTCGCGTTACACTGAGGCATGGCCACGATCGGTTACGCACGCGTCTCGACCCGAGACCAGAACCTGGACGGCCAAACGGATGCGCTCAATGCTGCGGGCTGCGACAAGATTTTCGTCGAGCACGCATCCGGCACCCTGGCGAAGAGGCCGGCGCTCACGGAAGCCCTCGGGTATCTGCGCGAGGGGGACTCGCTCGTCGTGACGAAACTTGACCGGCTCGGCCGTTCGGTGAAAAACCTCAAACAGGTCGCGGACGAACTGCAACAGCGCGGGGTTGGCTTGAAAGCGCTCTCGCAGGGCATCGACACGACGACGCCGGGAGGCCGCCTGTTCTTCCACATGCTCGCCGCGATCGCGGAGTTCGAACACGACCTCATCGTCGAACGCACCCACGACGGCCTCGCGGCCGCCCGCGCACGGGGCCGGAAGGGCGGCCCGAAGTTCAAGATGACGCCGACGAAGATCCGGCAGGCCCGAGCGATGTACGACGAGGGCGGCCACACCGTCCAAGAGATTGCCGACACGTTCGGGGTATCCCGGCCCACGATCTACCGGCACCTGGCCGAGCACGTCGAGCGGGCCTGACGAGGAATCATGGCGCACCTCAGCGACCGGCAGAAAGCCGAGCTTGTGCGCCAACACCAGGACGGGGTGCCGTGGACGCGCATTGCGGAACACTCCGGCGTTGCAGTACGGACCCTGCAACGCTGGGCAGCCCGGATGGAAATGGGGCAGCTCTCGCGGGCACCTCGCAGCGATAAGGGTTCGACGCGCGTCAACGCCGAGCTGGTGAAGGCGATTGAGGCGCTTGCTGTGCGGCGTCCCGCGCCGACGATCGCATTTATCCACCGCCGCGTCGGTGACATCGCCAGAGACCGAGGACTATCCACCCCGGGATACACCACGGTCCGCGAAATCGTGCACGCGCTCGACCCGGGCCTGACTGCTCTCGCGGACGGCGGGGACGCGGCCTACCGAGACAAGTTCGAGCTGGTCTACCGCCGCACGACCTCCGCGCCGAATGAACAGTGGCAGATGGACCACACTCTGCTCGATGTGATGATCCTCGATGACCGGCAGCAGCCCGTCCGTCCCTGGCTCACGATCGTGCTCGACGACTACTCACGAGCCATCGCAGGCTACGCGGTCAGCGTCTCAGCACCCACAGCCGAACACTCCGCACTGGCGTTCCACCAGGCCATTGCTCGGAAACGAAACCCGAAGTGGGTAGTGTCGGGCCTCCCAGACATCCTCTACAGCGATCACGGATCCGACTTCACCTCGACCAGGATCGAACACGTCTGCCTCGATGTTCACGTGCGCCTGATCCACTCACGGATCGGCGTCCCACAGGGACGCGGCAAGATCGAACGGTTCTACCGAACGATCACGACCGAGCTGCTGCCGCACCTGCCCGGCTTCATCCCGCACGGCACCGGCGGATCACCCATCAACGAACCCACGTTGACCTTGCACCAGCTCGATGACGTTCTCGAGCGATTCATCGTCGACGAATACAACGAACGCATCCACTCGTCGACGGGCGGTGCCCCGCACGAGCGATGGCGCAGCGACAGCTTCATCCCTCGAACACCCGCCCGCCCGGAAGACATCGATCTGCTTCTACTCACCGCAGCGACGACCCGCCGTGTGCAACGCGACGGGATCCGTTTCGCATCGACCCGATACATCTCCCCGGTCCTCGCTGCGTACGTCGGGGAAGACGTCACGGTGCGGTACGACCCCCGCGACCTCGGGGAGATACGAATCTTTCACGAAAACACATTCCTCTGCCGCGCAATCGCCCCCGAACGCTCATCCGAGACTGTCTCCTTCGCGGACCTACAAACTGCGAGAAACGCGCGACGTCGCGCTCTGAAACAGCAACTCCGCGAACTCACCACTCACGCGGGTTCCCTCCCCGAAGACACGCGCCACCAAACCGAGATTCCAACGATGCTCGCCAGCACACCTGACCAGCTCGCGACACCTCCCGCGCGACACGGATTGAGGACCTATGCCAGTGACTGATCCAGACAGCACGCCCAAGTCTCTTCTCTTCACGCCTGACGACGATGGACGCCGATTCCTCAACGGCCATTTCGACGAATTCACCGATGCGCCTCCGCCTCACACGGACACCTTGGACGCATTCGTGACTACCCGTGAGCACCGACGGTTCACAGAGTTCGCGGACACCGTCCGATCACACCGCTACATCGGCCTCTGCTACGGACCACCCGGCGTCGGCAAGACACGCTCCGCACGCAACTACGCCGGCGCCGACGAGTGGGAGCAGTGGTACCCACTCTCCCGCAGCAAAGGCCCACTGCCACCCGTGCCCGAAGCCGTGCAACGAAGCCGCACGGCGTTCTTCACACCCACCGTCGCCGCGACCATCAAACAGATCGATCAAGGCCTGCCCCGGGCATGCCAGCACGTCTCCTGGGCCATCGACTATGCCCAGCACGGGCACGTTGATCCTTTCGTGCACGCCGAGTCCCAACACAGTGGGAACACCGAACTGCTCATCATCGACGAAGCCGACCGACTCAAAACCGCCGGCCTCGAACAAGTCCGCGACTTCTACGACCGCCACCGGATGGGCGTCATCCTCATCGGCATGCCCGGCATCGAGAAACGCCTCGCCCGCTACCCCCAGCTCTACAGCCGCATCGGCTTCGCCCACGAATACCGGGCGCTACGAAGCGACGAGCTCACGGCCGTCGTCGCGCAGCGTCTCCCGGACCCCGACCCAGACGACTCCGGTCTCGCACACACCGCAGCTCTCGCCGCAATCGTCCGCGCCACCAACGGAAACTTCCGTCTCGCCGACAGACTCGTCACCCAGATCAACCGCATACTCGACATCAACAATCAGACGCACCTCATCCCCGAGGCCGTCGACGCCGCCCAAGAAGCACTCCTCATCGGACGATAATCGACGCGGGAACCACGACACTTATCGCCGCAAGTCACAGGCGGCGTCGGATGTGCGGCGTGTCGCTCGCCAAATGACTCGCCACAACTGAAGTGCCAGAACTAGGCCGCGGCCGACGTTTGTGGCCTTAGCTGCTGGGCTCCGTGGCCGCGCGCTGGCGGGCGCGCTCGTCGCTGATGATCGAGGGCGGCACACCTGCGATGCGCGCGGCCTCCGCGGCGGTGAGCTGCTTAGCGTCTGACACCTGCACGAGCAGCGCGTCACGGGCGGCGACCGCCTCGCGACGTGCGCTGCGGGCCGCGCGCGCGGCGGCTGCGCTGTTGGCGACACGCGCGAGGACGTCGCCGCCGCGTGCGCGGCCCGCTCCCTTCTCGATGATGCCGACGACGTGAGACCGACTCATCTCCGCCGCGCGGGCGATCCGCGCCTTCGGGGCACCGGACGCGGCGGCGTCGCACAGTGCTGCGTCTCGTTCCTCGCGGGTGCGGGTCACCTCGGCCTCGGCCGCTTCAACGGCTGCCGCCGCCCTCTCCACTGCCTTGCGCGCGTCCATGCGTACTGCCTTCCTGCTTCTGTAATGTGGGGGGTGGCCAATCCCGTTCTAGTGGCCCTGCCGCCGCCCCATCCCCCCTCCGGGGTGGCGGCCCGCCCCCGCCCCTGTCTTGGTCGATAGGGGGCGGGGGCATCTTCCTCTCAGGGGGTGGTCGGGATCGCGATGATCTTGTCCGGCCGGTATCCGGCCCACGTCTCGGCCTCGGTGACGACGACGGGGGCCTGCATGTGACCCTGGGCCTTGAAGCGGGCCGCGTCGTCCTCGGTCATCGGGCGGGCCGCGTAGCGGATGCCACGCCTCTCCAGCGCGCGCGTCGTGCTCGTGCACTGCACGCACGCCGGACGGGTGTAGACGATGACGGGGGCGGGCTCGGTGGTCATGGGCTGATCCTCTCGCGCGGGGGCCTGCATCCGGCACGTCTCGCACCGGGCGACCTCGGCGGCGGCGGCGGTGCCCATCTGCGCGGCCCACTGCTCGACGTGCTCCGGGGTGACGGCCTGCCAGTCGTCCAGGTCCGTGAGGTGGGTCAGACGCTCGGGGCGGGCCTCAACGGCGGCTCTGAGGGCCATCCCGCCGTGCTCCACGCACGTGATCCGGCCATCGCGGGCGATCCACAGGGCGGCGGGCTTGGTGGTCTGGATGCGGGTCTTGGTGGTCATCGTCGGTCCCTCCTGGGGGTGTCGTGGTGCTCGGGGCGGGGGCTTGGCCTCCCCCGCCGTG
The DNA here is from genome assembly GCF_022664405.1 of Micrococcus luteus. NCBI lineage: Bacteria > Bacillati > Actinomycetota > Actinomycetes > Micrococcales > Micrococcaceae > Micrococcus > Micrococcus luteus. The sequence continues at coordinate 7,780 of NZ_JAKRLB010000019.1, forward strand.
GGCCGCGTACATGCGGCCTGCTGGGCGGGAGGCCCGCCGGGGCCGGTGTCCTGCACCGACCCCGGCGGGGCTCCTAACGGATCACGCCGGGTCCGTGGCCGACTTGTCGTAGACCTGGACCCCACGGAGTGCGCCTCCCGTGGTGTAGAGAATCCAGAGGCTTGCCGCGTTGCGGCGCACGCGGCGCGGCCCCGTCTGGTCGAACGGCCACGACTGGCGGGTGTTCACCCTGGTGGCCGTCGGGCACTGATCCCACAGCAGGACGACGTTCACGCGGGGCAGGTCCGGGAAGCGGGCCGCGAACTCCTGGAACGCCGCCGCCTCCGTCTCGCTGGCGCCAATCCGCAGCTCGGCCCGGGCGGCGCGGACGGCCAGAGTGGCGGCGATGTTGTCCTGGCTTCGCTCCCGCCGGGCCTTCTCGGCCTCGGTCATCCGGCGGGCGGTGGTGAGGATGTTCTCGGTCATGGTCTGACTCCGTTCTAGGGGGTCCGGGCGGTGTCTCCGTCCGGGTCGGTGTGGGGCTTGGTCTCCCCTTCCGACGCTTTCAGTGTACTAGACACCGAATGTCCGGCGCAACTCCTGGCATGGAGTTTCTCGGCGGATTCTCGCGGGCGCCGGGCGTCGTCGCAGGCGCGTGCCTACGTCGGCACATGCCTAGTCGATGGCCGTTCGGGCGTCTCCCCGTGCGGGCGCTGCCGCTGGGCTGCCCTAGTGATGGGAGAGGATTTCAGGCCGCTTTAGAGGCGATGGGCACCGGGTAGAAGCTGGCCCCGATCAGCCGACCCCGCTGGGAACTACCCCCCGTCAAGGCCCCCTTGGTGACCACGCTGGGACGGGTGCCCTGTGGATGACTCGGGCCGTGGCGGACTTGGCGGGCCATGATGGACGCACGGGCCGGCATGGGCCGGCCCACGGTCAAGGGGGAGAGCATGAGCACTTGGGATGACGAGCTGGTGGAGCTGGTAGACGAGGACGCGCAGCGCGTGGCCGTGGAGTGGGCGCAGCTGCACGAGCTGCCGCCGCTGGGTGACCCTGCCGCAGAAGTGGAGCGGGTGCAGTCCGTGGCGGCGGCGACGTTGGCCCTGCACCTGTCCCGTCGTTCCGGTGGGGATGACGTGAGCGTGCCGGACGAACTCGAAAGGGAAGTCTTGGACGCGGCCCGGCGCGCTGATCCTTCGGTGTGGGAGTCCCTGCGTCCTGCTGATCCCTGGTCCTTGGTCCCCGGTCCCGTCGTGCTGGCGGCTTTGGGCGTGTCCGCCTGACGCTGGGTTGTCCCCGCTGGCGGCGGTGACCCGCTGCGGCCCCTGAGCGGCCTCCGCGCGCAGCGGAGCGAGCACGGGGCCGCGTCGGTGGTCCAGCGCCGCGCTGGCCTGGGGGTGCGGGGGGCGGAGCGCCCCCGCGTTAGGGCGTCCGGCTCCCTTGGTGAGATCGGGTGCATGAGCATCCGCGTGTATGAGGGTCCGGCCTTTGGTGCGCCGGCTGATGTGTCCTCGGCCCGGTACGGGCGTGAGCCGCTGGTGCGGGTGGCGCTGCCGGATCGGGAGGACGTGGACGCGATGGCGTGCCGCTGGTCGGCCTCGCATGTGCTCGTGTCGTGGCAGGACGTGCCCGGTGGGCCGATGCTCTCGGCATGGGTGCCTGCGGGGTGGGTCGAGCGCATCGAGCCGGACGTGGCGCGGTGGCTTCCCCTTCCGGGGCGCGATCCGATGCCGCGGCTGGACCATTAGGCCAGGCTGCGATCAGACAGGATGGGAGATGCGGACGGGGGAGGGCTTCGCCTAGGGCGTGTCTGAGAATAGATGCACGAGTCAGCTGAGACCCTGGGGACATGTCCCGGTTCCAGATGCTCTCTGACACCCAATGGGAGTTGATCGCCCCGATGCTCCCGACCCGGACCGGCCGCGCCGGCAGGCCGTTCGCCGACGCCCGCACCATGGTGGAGGCGATCATCTACCGATACAGGTGCGGAATCGCTTGGAGGGATCTGCCCGAGGTCTACGGGCCCTGGCAGACCGTGTGGACCTGGCATCGGCGCTTGGCCGAAGAAGGCACATGGGACACGGTGCTGGCCACGCTGACCGCCGCCGCTGACGCCGAAGGCCTGATCGATTGGTCGGTCTCGGTGGACTCCACGATCGCCCGCGCACATCAGCACGCGACGAACATCACCCGCCTCACAGGGGGCTGGATCGAACTACAAGAATCCGCATGAGGAACCGGCCGATCACGGCATCGGGCGCTCCCGTGGCGGGCTGAGCACGAAGATCCATCAGCTCGTCGACGGGACCGGGCTGCCGCTGGTCAGCCTGATCACCCCTGGCCAAGCCGGGGACTCCCCGATGCTGCTGCCCCTACTGGGGCAGCTGCGCGTGACCCGGCCGGCAGGGTCGGCCCCGGACCCGCCCCGAGGCGGTGCTGGGCGACAAGGCGTACTCATCACAGGCGATCCGCACCCACCTGCGCGCCCGCCGGATCAAAGCCGTCATCCCCGAACCGGCTGACCAGCAGGGCCACCGCAGACGCCGCGGCTCAGCCGGCGGCCGACCCGTAGGCCTCGACGCGAACGCTTACAAGGGCAGGAACGTGATCGAGCGCCAGTACGCGCACCTGAAGCAATGGCGGGGCCTGGCGACCCGGTACGACAAGTACGCGATCGTCTACCGCGCCGCCGTGGTGCTGAACGCGGTAATCGCGTGGTCCAAGCAATTGTCAGACATGCCCTAGTCCCGATCCAGTGCTGGGGAGGGCGCATGCAGAGAATTCCCTGAGTCTGTTCACCACGGTACTTGGTTTGTTGCAACATTGGGATACAATCCAAGTATGAGGATGGTTGAGGTTCTGCGGATGCTGGGGCAGGTGACCGCATCCCAGTGGGGGATGGTCACTACGGCTCAGGCGGCCTCTCTTGGTGTCTCCCGACTGGCACTGGCAAGGGCCGCCGAAGCTGGGCATCTGATTCGACTGACGCAAGGGGTCTATAGAGAAGCCGGGGCTCCGGCCGATGAGTTCGAGGATCTACGCGCCGGATGGCTGGCCACTGATCCGACTCGTACTGCTGAGGATCGGCTGAGCGAGGGATCGGCCGGTGTGGTGGTCTCCGGAGTGAGCGCAGCGTGGCTTCATAAGATGGGGGATCTGCTTCCGGAGCCCTACCAGTTCACCACCCCTATCCGTCGACAATCGCAGCGAGCCGGCATCCACTTCCGCATTCGCCATCTCCACGATGACGAGGTGACCCTGGTGGCAGGATTGCCGGTCACCACCGCAGAGCGCACCCTGGCGGACATGGTGGCCGATCGCATCGACCTGTCCCTGGTGGCTGACGCGCTGGCGGATGCGACTCGTGCTGGTCGGGTGAACCTTCAGCGGCTGGCTGATCTACTAGGACCGGTCGCGGCACGCCAGGGCCACGCCCGCGGAGATGGGAAAGCCCTCCTCGACCATCTACTGGGCATTGCTGGTCTGGATTTTGAGAGTGTGGCCGCCAGGATGGCTTCCACGGAGATGGGCCCGCTGGTAGCTGCTCGCTACCTGCGCAACCTGCTGGCCCACCATCCGGGGTGCGGACCTACGCTGAACCCAGAGCTGGCCCACACGGTGCGCCAACTTCAGGAGCAACTGGCCTCCTCCCTCCCGCAACTGCATCAGACTATGGGCGCTCTTCAGCAACAAATGGCTCCTCATCTGCTGGCCCTGGAAGAGGTCCTGCGCACCAGCACCTCACTGCCCCAGCTCAATGCCGTAGACACGACCGCCATGCGTATCGCGCTGGAGCCGCTCACCAACCCCGCCTGGCAACAGACAGTTGCACGACTGCGCAGTCCACTGACCCACTCAGGAGAATCACCTCAACCCACCGCACTGACACGGGGTCCCTCGCCGACAGAAGAGGAGGAGGCCTCATCCCCACCAGTGCCTCCGAGTGGCACCTCCCCGTGAGGACGACCCCACCGCCACGAGCTCCCCTAAATGCCGCACTCAGTAACCACTCACCGGCAATACGAAGACGTTCCGATGAAGCACCTTCAGCGCTGTGTGCTGCTTGTCCGCCCTCCACCGTGACTCCGCCCTGCGTCTCTAGCTCCACCAGCTCCTCCAATGTGAAAGGCGCCCATGACATCTGAGCAGCCCTATCCCTCCTCCGCAGCAGTCGATACCGCCATCAAGGATGCCGCACGCAACGCCCGCAAACGGGACCCTTCACGCAATGTCAGCAACATGATCCGGCAGGCCTGCTTCGATCGGTTCCTGTGCCGGGTCTTCTCCGACGGCGCAAATTCGGAGTGGGTCCTCAAGGGCGGTACAGGAATGCTCGCGCGCATCCCCTCGACTCGGGCCACCTTGGACGTGGACCTCTATCACAACGGGTTCACCCTCGATCAGGCTCTCGAAGACCTCAAGCGCCTGGTTGCAGTCGACCTGGGGGATCACTTCCGCTTCGTCTACGACAGCCATGTCAGCGCCGTGGAAGGACAGGCCCAGCCCTACACAGACGGCTACCGGGTCACGTTCATCCCCTACCTGGGCGCTAGAGAACTCCCCTCATTCCACGTGGACCTGGCCATCGGCGCCGGAGTCACCGCGCCCATCGAGACCACCGCCCCGGCCAACCGTCTCCACCTACCCCGCTTGGTAACCACCGACTACCGGCTCTACCCGATCGTGGACCAGATCGCCGACAAGGTCTGCGCCACCATGGCCACCTACAACGGCGCTCCCTCCTCTCGAGAGAAAGACCTCGTGGATCTCGTCGTCATCGCCACCACCTATTCCCTTGACGCCGCATCCCTTGCTGCAGCCATCGACATCGAACGTCGACGCCGCCGCCTCGAGCTTTTTACCCACTTCACCATTCCCACCGCTTGGGGACCCAGCTATACCAAAATGGCCCGCACTATCCCCGCTTGCGCCAATCACCAGGCCATCGATACAGCTGCTGCCCTGGCCCAGCGCCTCCTGGACCCGGTACTAAATGGAGATCTCGCCGAAGGAACCTGGGACTCCATCCAGCTGGCCTGGAACTGACAAATCCTCTGGCGCCGCGCACAACGTGCACCAAACACTCGGAGGGCTGGGGGCGGCCTCTACGGTGTCAACAAGGAGTCGGGACTGCTGCACGAATGGGTGACAGGTTGGGCCAGCCGCCAAGAACTCCGGATCGCCATCGTGACCTGGACCGAACGGACCTACCACCGCCGCCGCAGACAAGCAGCCCTCGGCCGATTGACCCCCGTCGAGTACGAGACCATCATGACCACACCTGCCACTCAGGCAGCCTGACCCAACCTGTCACCCATTCGTGCAGCAGTCCCCCGCGTGTCATGTGCAGCCTTCGCTGCCTCTCGACATGAACGGCACTCCTGCGGTGCCGTCTCCGGCGCACTTCCCGCCCCCGTGTAGCCCATGCACATCGCCTCGCCACTGCTGCTCATCCCCCGAACGGAGCCGCCCCTGATCCAGGCCCAGAGGGGGTCTCTGGGGCGTGGATCAGGGGCGGCTCGCTGGCCTGGATCTGGCAGGCCTACCTCGAGGTTCCCGTGGATCTGTGGCCGGGCAGTGGCGGCAGACTCCCCTCCCCCTGGCCCTCGTGCGGCTTGGTTTCCGCCGGGCCCCTGGCTGCCTGCTCCCGGCCTGCTCGCCCGCGCACGGCTGCGCTCTGGCTCCCGTCTACCTTCGGTGCTCCTTGGATGCTCGCCGGTCGCTGGTGCTCGTATGGCACGGCTTCCCGCTGGGGAGCTCGCGTGAAGATGTCGCAGCCGCTGGTCTACCTGTCGTAGGGCCCGGCCGGGGGGCGTCTCAGAGGCCGCCGTGCGGGGTCATGTCGATCTGTTCAACAACCCGGTTCTGGGTGGTGTCCACGACGACGGTCATGGGGCGCTCGGTCCGCGGCGCGGTGACCCAGGGGTCCTCGCCGGTGGTCTCGGTGGCCACCATGAGCGCGACGTTGACGCGCTCGCCCTGAACGGTCTGCGCGCGCGACTCGAGCACCTGCACCGACGTGCTGGCCTTGGCTTTGACGAAGCGCTGGTGGGCGTCGGATTCCCAGTCCCGGTCGGCGTCGAGCGTCTTCAGCAGCTCAGGGCTCACCGTGGGCGCCAGCGCCTCCCGCCACTGCGCCCGGCTGGTCTGCCACGTGCGCGCGTTCATGGCCTGCGCAAACCGGCTGGCCACGTCCTCGGCACGCTTGCGGGCGTCGGGATCCAGACCCTGGACGACTCGCTCCTGGGCGGCCTTCTCCACCTCGATCTGGGAGCTGCGCGCCGCACTGACTGATGACGGGCTGACCTGGGCGTTTCCAGATTTCGACGGCCCCGTGGAGGGGGTCGTTTCCCGATTCGTTTCCTGACTCGCAGCGCTGGCCGGGACGGTGCTGGCCGACGGCTGAGGCCAGGCCCCGGCCGTCGAGCTCGCAGTCGCCGTGGGGGTGGGGGCCGGCGCCTCCGGCGCCTGCTCGCCGGGGGTGCCGGTGAGCAGCCACGCGCCGGCGCCTGCCGCGGCGAGAGCGCCGACCAGGAAGGGCCAGGCCCGCCCCGTGCGGGGCTGGGGGTCCTGGGGGTGGCGGGTGGTGTCCGTGCGGCTCACTTCTTCTCCTGGATCACGTCGAAGTAGACGGTGTCGGTGCCGGTCTGAGTGACCGGGTGCTTGCGGGTGCCGGCGGACTCGTTGATCGCGGAGATCATCATGCCGTCGCCGACGTAGATGCCCACGTGCTCCCACCGCCCGCGGGTGGGGTCCCACTTCTGGGCGACGATGTCGCCGGGCTGCGGGGTCTCGGTGCGCTTGCCCACGGTCCACGGGGCCTGGCGGGGCATGTCGATCCCGTTGTCCTGGTAGACGCGTGAGACCAGCCCGGTGGCATCCCAGGATCGGAAGTCCGCGGCGCCGTAGGTGTAGGTGCCGCCGATGCCGGCTTCGGCGCGGGAGACGATCTTCGAGCGCGAGAAGTCGGCCGGGATCTCCAGGCGCTTGGTGTCCTCGTCCAGGGCGTGGTTGCCCTCGGGGGCGGTGCTGGAGGTGGCGCTGGCTGCGGCCGCAGCCCCGCCGGCGCCCTGGCACATCATGGGGGTGGTGCCGGTGACCTGGCCCAGGATCTGGTTCGCCGCGTTCTCCCACTTGTTGTACTTGTCGGGGTGGCGCGAGTTCTGTACGGCCTGGGCAGCCGACCCGGGGGCCATGCCCTCCCAACCGGGGATGTCCAGCAGGCCCGGGGGCATGCCCTTGTTCGGGCCGGTTGGGCCGCCGAAGAACGCTCGTGCGGCGTACTCGGGGTTCATCAGCTCCGGCACGCTTCCCCAGCCGGCCACGGTGCGCTGCTGGAAGACGTTGACCGAGTCCTTGTCGGTGCCGGTCTTCCGGTGCGGGAAGTTCATGGACTCCGGCAGGGTCGGGTTCGCCATGTTCTGGAGCATGGACTCCTGGAGCCCGGTCATCAGCGCCACCTGGATCCCCTTGTCCGGGATGTTGAGCTCGCGCGCCACCCCGATGATCAGGGCCGCGTTCTCCACCTGCTCCGGGGAGAGCGTCCACTCGCTGCCCTCGGGCAAGGTGATCCGCACCGGCCCATTGACCTTGGGGGGCTGCCCGTCCGAGGCGGCGGCGCCCGCGGGCGAGGATCCGCTGGCCAGCTTGGCCGAGGGAGCCGAACTTGAGGAGGCTGCCGCCGAGCTCGAGGACGCCGCCCCCGCGGCACCGCCGCCGGCCGGAGAGGTCAGCCGGGGCATCTGGCCCTTCTCCAGGATCAGGCCGCGCTCGGCCAGCCAGGTCTGCGGGTTGGACCGCTCGCCGTTGACGTAGAGCATCAGGTGCAGGTGCACGCCCGTGGCCACGCCGGTCTCGCCGGCTCCGGCCAGGTGGTCCCCGGCCTTCACCTGCTGGCCGGGCTTGACCACGGTGGTGCCGTTGGCGATGTGGACATAGCGCCACTCGATCCCGTTGCCCGAGTCGATCTTGAGGATGTTGCCGCCCTCTTCACCCCCCATGTTGGTGCCGATGACCGTGCCGCCCATGACGGCGTTGATGGGGGTGCCCTCGGGGATGCCGCCGATGTCCACGCCGCCGTGGAAAAGAAGAGGTGCCTCGCTCGTGTAGCCCGGGGGGATGTACCCGGGCCCGAAGGGGTTCGGGCGCGGCCCGTAGTCGGAGGTGACCCGGCCCATCAGCGGGATGGCCAGGGACCCGTCCGCGGCGGTCAGGCCCCCCACGACACAGGAGAGGGAGGACTGCTGCATCTTCAGCTTCTGCTGGGCGCCACCGATCATCAGGATGATCAGCAGGATCAGCACCACCACGAAGGCGACGACGGCCACCACGGCCCCTGCCCCGATGAAGACGGCGCGGCGCTTCATGCGTGCTGCCCCCGCGGGCCCTGGGCGGCCCGGAGGCGCTCGCGCATCCGCTGGGTGGCCTCCGTGCTGTGCGCCCGCGGCCGCCGCGGGGGCTGCTGGGGGCCCTGGCTCGAATCCACGACGGTGCCCTCGACGACCTCGGGCCGGCGGGGGGTCACGGTGGCCTTGCCGTCGCTGCCCACCGTGATCCGGGACTGGCGGGGCACCCGCTGGGGCTTGCCGGGGCCGGTGAGCTCCTTGCGGTTCTGGCGCTCGATGGACCAGGCCGCGCCCTGGGCAACGACGTTGACCGCCCCACCGATCGGACCACCGATGGCAGCCGCCCCGACGCCGACGGCACGCACCAGCGGAGCCGGGGGCAGCTGCCCGCCCGGACGGCGCCGACGCGCGGGCCCGCTGCCGCCGTCGGCGCGCGCGGCACGGCCGAAGACCTGGGGGCCGCGGGGATCCGGCCGGCGCGGTCCTCCGCTGGGCGTATCGGAGCCGCCCGAGGGGCCGGCGCCGCCGCCGGTCGGCCGGGAGCGCGCAGGCCCGTCCTGGCCGCCGCCCTTGGCCAGACCGAGGCGGCCGAACTTGTAGCCGCCCAGGGCCGTGCCGGCCATGCCCACCAGCGACTTCGTCGGCACGCTGGACTTCTTCTCCTGGCCGGCGCCCAAGCGCGAGAGCCAGCGGGCGGTCTGGTCGCCCTTCTTCATGATCCCGTGACGCACGCGCAGCACCAGCCAGATCAGCGCGATCAGCATGAGCACCAGCAACAGCATCTGGAGGGTCACACCGAGGGCTGCGGTGGTCAGCAGCATGTTGGCCACCAGGCGCAGGGACACGGCCACGAGCACGATCGCGGCCACGATGACCACGCCGCAGGCGATCACGCCGACGAACGCGCCGAAGAACTCCTTGCGGGAGGTACCCGGCAGGATCGAGATCATCACGGCCAGCACCTGGTAGACCCCGTAGAACAGGGCGATGAGCACGGCCAGGAACAGCACCACCGCCATGGTGGCCACGAGCACGGCGAAGGCTGCCGATCCCAGGTTGGTCATGAGCATGGGGGCGACCTTGATGAAGGAGGTCGACTCGGACCAGCTCTTGGCCGACTCGCTGCACCCCTTGACCGGGTCCATCACGGACTTGGACTTCACGTCCATGGGGTCCGCGGCCTTCATCGTCTCGGTGAAGGTGCTGGCGCAGCCGCCCTCGAGCAACTGGCCGAAGGCGACGGCCTGGGAGGGGCCGCGCAGCATCGCGTCCGTCAGGTCGGCCATCACGGACTGGCCCAGGGCCGAGGAGGCGTCCGCGCCGCCGTCCATCGCGCCCTTGCCGCCGGTGGCCTCCACGGCGATCTGCGCCGCGGTCTGCTGGGAGGTCTGGAGGACGCCGTCCGGGCCGGTGATGTAGGCGACCGGGTTCAGCGCGAGGTTCGTGGCGACCACGACCATCAGCACGGAGACGAACATCTCCCCCCAGGCCGCGCCGCGCTTGCGCATGAAGAACAGCAGGCCGATGGTCGTGCCGGAGATCATCGCCGCCAGCGGGATCCAGTGGATCTGGGAGATCAGCTGCCCGAAGTTCTGGCCGAGGACCTCCATCGGGCCGGAGAACCAGGAGACCCACTGGAAGCTGAGCAGGGTGTGCAGCAGCCACATGCACGTGGTCACGCACATGTAGTGCAGGCCCCAGAAGAGGTCGAGGACGGAGACCAGCGCGTCGCGGGCGGGGTTGATGTCAATGCCTCCGGCGCCGTGGTCCAGGGGCAGTGCCTCGTACTTGGAGATGGGCACACCGGAGGAGTCGGTGACCTGCTGGGACCACTCCTCCAGGCCCATCACCCCCGACTGCGCCGGGGCTGCCGGGGCCGCAGAGGCGGCCGGGGCGGCCCAGAGCATGGTCAGCAGCACGGCCGCGCTGACGCCGGTTCGTCGCATCCATCCGCGTGCGCTCATGCGTGCACCAGCTCCTTGGTGGTCTCGGTGGAGGCTCCGCGCTTGGGCGGGGAGCTCATCACGGCCTTGAAGCGGGCCGGCGAGAGCGGAGGAAGCACCTTGATCTTGGCGACGTTTCCGTAGGCGTCACGCATCAGCGCCTCACCGCGGCGCTCGGGGGCCACCTCCTCGTTGTCGTCCAGGGGGGAGAGCCCGGAGGTGACCAGCTCGACCCACTCGTCCTGCCCCATGTCGGCCATCCAGTCGAGGTTGCGCTGGGCCATCTTGGAGTCGCGGGAACGGCAGACGATGCGCACGGGGATCAGCGCCTGGAGCTGCTGGGATCCGAAGTCCGTTGACGCGTCATGCGAGCCCAACGCCACGGCGGCCTTGTGCTTGCGGCCGTAGCGGACCACGTTGGACAGCTCCAGCTCGGTCTCCGGGGAGCCGGTGGCGTGGTGGGCCTCGTCGACGATCATCAGCGACTCGATGGAGTCGTCGGCGTAGAGCACGACGCGGCTGATGGCCACGATCAGGGCATAGAGGGCGCGACCGATGACCTTCTCCACCGGCAGCTCCGCCTTCAGCGCGGCGGACTCCAGCTCATGGCGTCGGGGCAGCTCCACGCCGCGGGTGCAGAAGGTGAGGAAGCGCGAGGACAGGTCCAGGGTCGGCAGGGACTCGTCGAAGAGCAGGGGCCCGAACTCGGTGGACTGCACGTTCTGGAGGCCGAACGCGATCGCGCGGGTCTGTTCCGGCTCCTCCCCCGCCAAGCCCTGGCCGGAGAGCAGGTGGGCTACCAGGGACCCCATGGAGGTGATCTGATGCTCCTCCGCGTAGTCGGGGTGCAGCAGCTGGCCGAGCAGCCGGCCCTCGGCGGAGTTCGAGCCGAAGCCCAGCAGCACGGAGACCAGGGAGCGGGTCACGCGCGCGGCGACCTTGCCCGGGAACAGGCGCAGGGGGTCGATCGACCAGCGGGTGTCGCCGAGCTCGACGACGGTGGGCTGGGAGCCTTCGCGCTCGGTGAGCAGTCGACCCAGGGCCGCCCACTCGGTGTTGTCGGAGCGGTCGATGGCCACGATCTGGCCTCCGCGGTCGAAGACGTTGCCGGCCACGATCTTCAGCAGGGTGGACTTGCCGGAGCCGTTCTCGCCGGTGACGGCGAACGAGCCGGACATGTCGGCCTCCATGAGGCCGCCGATGTTCATGAACACCGGGCTGCGGCGCGAGGAGGAGATGTTCGTGCCCAGCCGGAATCCGGTGCGGGTGCCCAGCGCGTCGGTCACCAGGGGCACGCCGAAGGCCAGGTGGCGACCGGTGACCAGCAGCTCGAGCTTCTTCACCACGGAGGAGGCCGGCGTGCCCGGCAGGCACGCCCACCACAGCGACTCCTGGTAGCCCAGGGGCGTGATCACCTTGAAGTCGCGGGCCGAGTAGGCCGCCTGGATCATCTGGGCCTGGTCCTGGGCCTGCTCGGGGGTCTCGGCACCGACGACGAACATCACCGCGACGTCGACGGAGACCTCGGCCTCCGAGGAGTTCAGTGCGGCGTGGTAGGCCTTGAGGTCCTCGGCGATCGCGTCCAGGCGGGTTGATCCGCCGGTGATCGCGTGGGAGTCGCCCTCCTGCTGGTTGTACTCCTCGTTGAGCTTCTCCTCGGCACGCTTGTTCCGTGCGGCGGCGCGCTTGGCCGGCAGCACGTTCATGCGCATGATCCAGTCCGCGTTGACGCTGAGGGAGTCGATGTAGGAGACGTACTCGTCGTCGGGGAAGGTGAAGCCCTCGCGGGGGCCGGCGGTCAGGGCCATCACCACCTGGTACGAGGCCTGGCCTGCCGTGGTCTCGGAGGCGATCTTCACGTACCGGCGGCCGAAGGGGTTCAGCCGTTCCTTGGCGCTGACGTCGGACTGGCCGCCCTCGTCCACGAGCGGCTCGGGAAGGCTCGCCCCGGAGGTGAAAGCCTGCACGTCCTCCCCGCCGGCGGGCGCAGTGGGATCCGATCCCAGGCCCCGGCTCTGGGAGTGGGCGTAGATCCAGGCGACCTCGGCCGGAGAGGAGGGGACGGCCTTGAAGGCGGCGGGGATGGCCCGGCCGATGTGCTCGGCCGTGCGCCCCAGAGCCTGGATCTCCGCCTCCGTGGGTCGCCAGGTGGGCAGGGCCAGCTGCTCGCGCAGCTTGCCGTCGACGGAGCGGATCAGGGTCTGGAGGCGGTCGGTGATCGACTTGGACGGCAGCGGCACGGCCAGCCAGTAGGCTCGCTCGCCCACGGGGATCGTCTCGAGCTCGTCCAAAGAGAGCTCGACCTCCTCGAGGTAGTTGGGGCACTGCTCCAGGTCGACACCGTCGAGCATGCGCTCGACGACGACGGCGGGGTCGAGCTCGGCGCACAGGCCCATGAGCATGGCCTCCCCGCGCAGGCCCTGGAAGAGGGCCTGGTGGGCGAGCATGGCCCGCTCCTTGTGCTCGCCCTTGCCGAAGCCGTAGGGCAGCCCGTGCACGCGCCACATCGCCCACACCGTGCCCGAGGAGGTCCACATGAGGTTCTCGCGCAGGTACAGGAGGGAGTTCTTCATCGCTGGGTGTCCTTGTTCTCGGTCGTGCTCTGCTGGAGGAGGCGTGCCACGGAGGAGGTGCCCATCGGCCGGTACGTCGGCGCGGGCTCGCCCTGCGGTTCGTCGGTGGCCATCGCGCGGGTGAGAGCGGTGGGACTGGAGGGCTTCTCGGGCATCCCTGCGGGAGCCTTCTTGGGGGCGAACGTCTCGCCGCGGTAGTGCCCGTGCGGGGGCTTGGACCAGGCCAGGAAGGCTCCGGTGATGACCAGGCCCAGCTCGTGGAGGTTGTCCGGGGCGAAGCGCAGCAGCCAGGTGACCGCCAAGCCAGCGGCCAGGGCGCCGGCGAAATCGAACAGGTCGAAGCCGGTGGACCAGGACCCCCGGACGGCCCACAGCAGGGCCACCGTGATCGCCCCGCCCACGCCCTGCACGAGCGTGTAGGGGCCCCCGGGCACGCGGGTGCCGTCGGGCAGCCGGTAGAGCGTGGTGGGGATGCGGCGGATGCTGCTGTAGAACCGTCCGGTCTCGGTCATGGCTTACTCCTGGCCGATCACTTGATGGTCGTGCCGGCGGAGTCCGCGGCCCACTGGACGCCGGCCACGCCGCCCCAGATGAACAGGCCGCCGGCCAGAGCGGAGAGCAGGATCGCCGGCAGGGTCCACTTGCCGCGGGCCGAGCCGATCAGGAAGATCACCACGCCCAGGAAGATGATCAGCGCGTTGAGCACGTCCTGGGCCTGGGAGATCAGGTTGTTGATCGAGGTGAAGAAGTTGGCGCCGAGCGTGAGGGAAGAGTGGAGGTACGGGGTGAAGACGTTCACGAGGTCTCCCTTTCAGAGATGAGGGGTCAGTGGGTCGGGGTGGACTGAGGGGCTGAGGTGTCGATCAGGGGGGCCGGGTCGAGGGAGGTCACCTCCCATCGGCCGTCGCGGAAGGTCACGGTGACCGGCACCGTCACGCCCATACGCGAGTTGCGCTCATCGGGCAGCTCTGCCTCCGCCTGGATCAGGGCGCGCACCGGGGTGCCAGGCTGGACGGAGTCCAGGGCCTGATCGGTGCGGATCTCCTGGATGAACAGGCGGGTGTAGGGGGCGGGGTCGATGGCGGCGAGCTTGTAGCCGGGGGCCAGGAAGCGGGAGACATCCGAGCGGCCGGCGCCGTAGGCCTGGAGGAAGCCGTCGAGCATCTTTCCCAGGTCGGTGTCCGGGCCGACCCGCTGGGAGTAGTTCAGGGTGACGGGGTCTCCGTGAGCCGGCCCCGGCACCGGGGTGGGGTAGCCGATGACCTGCAACTGGCCGGGGGCCTGCTCGTGAACGGCCACCTGGTAGTACCGCAGCGTGTAGGGGACCGGCTTGGCGGTGGCCCCAGCCGCCGGAGACGGACTGGCCGAAGACGGCGAGGGAGACGGCGAGGCGGAGGACGTCGACGAGGCGGTTGCCTGCTCCACCAGGGACAGGCTCTCCGTCGCATCCGCCGCCTGCGGAGCGCCCGGGGTGCTCGGCGCCCCGGAGCGCTGCTCCACGTGGGCGGCGACGGTCACGGAGGTGATGCTCGGGTCCTGGCCGCGCTGGACGCCGGCCACGGCGACGTCGCGCACGCCCAGCGGCTCCACGGGCAGCTGGGGGATCTTCGTGCCACCGATGTAGGGCTCCAGCAGGCTCTGGTCATCGCGGGTGGCACGCAGCCACGCCGAAACGTAGGAGGTCGCCACGCCCTCGGCTGTGGACGTGTCGGGCACCTCCACCGCCGGAGCCGGCTGGGATGCCGTCGAAGCGGCCAGCACCACGGCCAGGCCGGACAGGCCCAGGCACAGCACCATCGCCCCGTAGAACCCGTAGAGCAGGACCCGGGAGGCCAGGCTGTTCACCTTGGACTTGGCCGGCGTCGGGCTGTTCTGCTCCGGCGCCTCTGCGGCGGGCTCGGTCTTCTTCTTGCGAGAGAGCAGTTTCACCGATCCTGCCCTCCCATCCGCCGGGCGATGAGGGTGGCCTCGCGCAGCTGGTCGGAGTCCAGGAGGCGACGCATCTCCTCCTGGCTGGCCTGGTCGAACGGCCGCGCACACAGGTCCGCCAGACCCGCCTCCAGGACGGTCTCGGCCTCCCGCATGGTCTGGGCCTCACGCACGAAGCTGGCCAGCTGCTCATCGGTCACGATCTCGGGGGTCTGCTCGGACATCACGGGGGCTCCTTGGACGGGCGATCTCTCACCGGACTAAAGGCCGCCCGCGGGAACCGATGTCCCTCCCGTGCGGGAACTTTTTCTCCGCCCCTCCCCCACATCCGCATGATTCCGCCGATCTCCTGCGGTCCAGGTTCTGGAAATTCAGACGATCGGCAGATCCAGATCCAGATCCAGATTCGTTTCCCGACCTGCTCGTTTGGCTGGTCAGTGACCCGTCCGGGACGCCCGGACACCACTGATGGAGGGACCGAGTCCGATGAGCACCACCACCTACGCCCCGACCGTGATCGACCGTCTGAACGCCGAGTGGGCCGTGCGCTACGCCGAGACCTCCCACCCCTGGCCTCACGGCGCTCAGACCGGCATCGAGCTCGTCCAGACGGTGGCCCGCAGCACCGTGGAGGTCCGCGAGCAGATCATGCGCGGCCTGCTCGAGCAGGCCGCGGTCGGCGACGAGGACTGCGCCCGCGCCGTCCTCCAGCTGATGCTGCCTCGCTTCACCCTGGTCGCCGGCCGTCACACCCGCATGCGCATGGCCGCCATGCACGGAGACCACTCCGCCCGCGAGGAGGTCTCCGCCGCCGTCATCGCCGCAGCGTGGAAGTGGATCCGCAGGCCCTCCCTGCACCGGGCCGGCTCGTGCATCGGCAACCTCGCCATGGACGTGCTCAAGGACTCCCTGCTCGAGCGCAAGCTCTACGACGGCCAGTCCGACGTCGAGGCCCTGCCCTCCTGGCTGCCGCAGCTGGCCGAGGAGCCGGCCGACGATGAGGCCGCCGACAACGGCCGTGCCACCCGGGACCTGTGCGCCATGATCGCCTGGGCTCGAGACAACGCCGTCTTCTCCAGCCGCGACGCCGCGGTCTTCCTGCGCTACCAGCTGGCCGACGAGGCCGAGCGCGCAGCCCTGAGCGACGAGTACGGCTACAGCGGCCGCGGCCTGTGCAAGCGCATCAACGTCCTGCGCACTCGTCTGACCCAGGCCGTGAAGGACTACGCCCTGGAGCGCAGCGAGCTGGCTCCCGACTACGCGGCCCTCATGGAGCAGGCCCCGGCCGCCTGAACCCCAGACCGCGACCACCACACCGAACGGCTATCCACGGATGCACAGCGAAACCGCCCCCCACTACAGGAGGAATACATGTGGTTTTACTACATGGGGACCCTCCAAAATCGTTGCAATCATGCCGATTCTGACGGGGTGGCTGTCACAAGATGCACACACTGGCCGTCACAAGATGCACGTGGATAACCTCCGGCCCGACCGGCGCACCGTCACAAGATGCACACACGCGATCGGCTTGGTCCCGCCGATTTCGCCCCCAATCTGCGTCCACTCCGCCGACTATGAGCCCCCGTCACAAGATGCACGTGGATAACTCCCCGGCGACCGCAGTTCTCCACACCCGCTCCGTCCCCTCCACGCCCACCCGTCATCGGGTCCGAAAGATCACCTCAGCCATGAACCACACGCCGGACATCACCTCCATCGACGCGGCCACGCGCCCGGCCCTCTCGCCCAGGCGCCTGCGGCTGCTCGAGCTCAGCGAGGAGATCGAGCAGAACCCCGGCGAGGTCGCCTTCTCCACCCGCATCTGGGCCCAGCTGAGCCTGCCCTACCGCGACCCCGGAGCCACGGTCCCCCACTGGAGCCGACGCAACGGAGACACCACCCTGACGCTCTCCCCCGGCCCGGCTGGCTTCCCCTTCGGCGTCCTGGCCCGCTCCCTGCTCACCTGGATGTCCACCGAGGCCGTGCGCACCCGCTCCCGCCACCTGGACCCCGGCCCCTCCCTGCGCGCGTTCCTCTCCAGCGTCGGCACCTACCCCTCCGGGGCGAATCAGCGCCGTGTGATGGACCAGCTCCACCGGCTCAGCACGACCTCGATCATCATCGAGACCAGCCGCGAGACGCCCGACCGGCGCACCCTCAGCGGCCAGAACATGCACGTGGCCCACCGCTACGAGCTCACGTACCAGCGTGGGGCCGACCACGCGCGCATCGAGCTCAGCGAGCCCTACTTCGAGGAGGTCATGCGCTCCCCCGTCCCGGTCCTCTCCTCCGCCCTGGCAGCCCTGGGCGGCTCCCCCATGCGCATGGACCTCTACGTCTGGCTCTCCTACAGGATGTCCACGCTCCAGCGCACCACCACCGTCTCCTGGCGCCAGCTGGAGACCCAGTTCGGCGCCCAGTACGCTCAGCCGCGCCAGTTCAAGGCCGCCTTCTTGAAGAACCTCGAGCCCGTGAAGCTGATCTACCCCCAGGCGAAGGTGGCCGTGGTGGACTCCGGCCTGCGCCTGCACCCCTCCGCCACCCACGTCCCGCGGGCAGCCCACCAGCGCCCCCCGCACCTGCGCGTGGGCTGATGCACCACGAAGGGGGGCGGCCCTGCCGGGCCGCCCCCCTGCTCATGCCGGCTCAGCTCTTCGGCAGCCAGGCGTCGTACACCGAGGCGACCATGGCGCTCCGGGAGGGGGCGCCTAGACGGGCCACCTGCTCATCCAGCCAACCCCGCTGCTCCTGATCCAGGCGCAGCTGCACCTGCACGCCCCCCTGGCCGCGCGCGGCACCTCGGCGCCCACGCGGCATCCCCCCGTCCCCACGCGGCTTGTGCCCGCAGGCCGCCAAGAGCTGATCGTCGCTGAGCTCGTCGAACGCGTCGATCAGCAGGTCCGTGTAGGTCCGATGCCGCTTGGCGGCCGCGGTCCGCAACCGATCCAGGACCGGGACGGGGAGGTAGACGGCCGTGTTGCGCACGACCAGCTCTTCCTCTTCGGGGACGTCCACACGGTCCAGCTCGACCACCTGCGCGCCTTCCTGCGGGATCGCGCGCCTCACGTCTGGCATCAGTTCCGGTGCGGTCTCCCGCGTGGCGACAGGCACCGTTTCCGGTGTGGTGTCCTGCGTGGATTCCGGTGTGGCATCTGGCGTGGTTTCTGGCATGGCGTATGGCACAGAGTCGACCTTCTCCGCCGGCTTCTTCTTGCCCCGGCCACGCGCGTTGAACACAGCGCCGAGTCCGTCTGCTCGATTGGGGGTCTCCATCTCAGGCGTCCTCCTCCTCGTCCTGGCCCAGGGCGCTCAGGCGTCCCAGAATCTCCTGGGCCAGTGCGGCGTAGTCCCCTGCCAGGCCATCCATGGTCGACGCATGGAAGGTCGAGGCTTCACCGGCCTTGATGCGCGCGAAGCGCTCTCGGTGAGCGCGGGCCACATCGCTCTCGAGCTCGTGCACCAGGCGTCCGCTCTTGCGCAGGTCCTGGGCGGCGCCGGCGGCGTGCCGAATACGGGCGGTGAAGACGGCCTCGTCGAAGGCCAGCCCCTGGAGCATCTGCTCGAGCGCCTGGCGGGCCTCTCGCTCGATCTTCACGGCGCGCGCCTCCACGTCGAACAGCGCCAGGCCCAATAGCTGCACGTCGGGGTTCGTGGTCTCGTGAACGGCCTGGAAGCGCTCGGCCGTCACAGCGACGCCGTCGAGGGAGCGGAGATCCGTCTTGGAGACGATGACCACGCCCTCGGCGACGCTGAAGGCGGCCTCGACCAGGGCGCGGTCTCCCGGGGGCGTGTCGATGACGACCAGGTCCCACTCCTCCATGACCTGGCTCAGGCTCCGGTGCAGAAGAGCCCCGAGGGGCGGGGCGTCGTAGCCGCGTGCCACCAGCAGGCTGATGATGTCGGCCAAACGAGGGCCGCCGCGAACGACGCCCAGGCCTGGGCGCATGGGATCCGTGGAGATCGGCAGCGGCGCCCCATCTTCGAGGGCTCGACGCAGCTCGATTCCGTCCGACTTCTCTAGACCGAGGTCGGGGGAGAGGTTGCCCTGGGGATCCAGGTCGATGGTGAGGGTGCGGATGCCGGCGGCCGCGGCCAGACCGGAGAGGTTGGCGACCAGCGACGTCTTGCCGGTACCGCCCTTGCCGTTGGCGACCGCCAGGACGCCTGGGATGGCGTATGAGCGCGCAGGGGTGGACATGAGGACCTCCTAGGTTCCCTGTGATCTGACTCCTCCAGTCTACTGCATCTCTCGGGAAATACCGAGAGATTTCCCGAAGTGTTATGGCGTGCAACTGGCGTAGCGGACGGTTGGGGACTGGCGCGCATACGGCGGTGTTATGGCATGAACGGCACTTCTGATGTGGTGCCGGTATGGCATGAGGTCACCGCTCGACGATCGCGCCCAGGGCCTCGATCATCGCGCTGTAGGCCTCCCGGTTGAGGCGGTAGGTCAGGCGTCGGCCCCGGCGCGCTTCGGAGGTGTCGCTGGAGGTCAGCAGGCCGGCCTCCTCGAGGGTGCGCAGGTTCAGGGAGAGGGTTGCGCGGGGGATGTCCAGGGACGTGGCGAGGTCGTGGGCGCCGAGGCCGGGGGAGCGGGCGATCAACACGAGGATGCGCATGCGCAGCGTGGAGTTGAACGCGACGACGGCCGTGTCGAGGGGGGATGCGGGGGCGCTCATGCAGAAATGTCTACCGTACAGAGGGACATGAGGGGGGCGGTCCGGGCTTTATGTCTGGTGAAGGACCAAGCCACCTGCCATTACGGCTGGCAGGTTTGATACGCTCCCCGTGCAGTCCCCTCAGCAGCAAGAAAGGCAGGCCAAGGTGGCTCTGAGAAAGCGGTCGCCCAAGGTGACCCCCACCGAGAACCCGCGCGTCAGCGAGGCCGGCTCCAGCGCGGCGGCTCCCGTGGGCCGTCCTGCGCCGACGCCGGTGGCCAAGCGCCGCGTGGGCGGTGTGGCTGTCGCCGTCGCCCTGGCTGCCCTGGGCGGCCTCGGCGCGTTCGTGGGGACCCAGGCCAACGAGGCCAAGCCCTACCTGGTGGTGAACGCTCCCGTGGAGCGAGGGCAGAAGATCGAGTCCTCCATGCTCTCGTCCGTGCGCGTGGCTGGCGACCCCAGCGTGCTGGTCCCCGCGACCGAGGCCCAGCAGATCCAGGGGCAGGTGGCCACGACCGACCTCCAGCCGGGCAGCACCATCACGCGCACGTCCACGGCAACGTCCTTGGGTGTGGAGGACGGCGAATCGCTGGTGGGCCTGGCTCTGGA
This sequence comes from Micrococcus luteus, assembly GCF_022664405.1. Taxonomy (NCBI): domain Bacteria; kingdom Bacillati; phylum Actinomycetota; class Actinomycetes; order Micrococcales; family Micrococcaceae; genus Micrococcus; species Micrococcus luteus. Next base: position 27,819 of record NZ_JAKRLB010000019.1, read on the forward strand.
GGTCGGGCGCCTGCCTGCCCGGGAGATGGCCGCAGGAGATCACGTCCAGGTCCTCTTCACCCCGGGCAACCAGAACACCAAGGCCGGTGACGAGAACCAGAATCACGACCCCGTCGCGGCCGTGATCGAGGCCAGCCACCATGACCAGAACAGCGGGAAGACCACCGTGGATCTGCGCGTGAAGCAGGCCGACGCCCAGAAGGTCGCCACCTGGGGTGCCGCCGGCACCGCCAGCGTGATCATGCAGGGAGCGCAGAAGTGAGCATCCTGACCCTTGCGGCCTTCGGCGTCAGCCCGGGGGTGAGCACCACGGCCGTGGCCATGACGTTGCAGTGGCCGCGCCCTGTGCTGCTCGTGGAGGCCGACGTCAGCAAGCCCTCATCCGTGCTCGCCGGGTGGTTGCAGGGCAGCATGCCAGCCGACAGCGGCCTGATGGGCATCGCCCACAACTCCATGCGACAGGCCCTGACGGAGCAGGACATCTGGGACTACGCCGTCGACCTGGGAACGGGCCAGGACGCTGGCCAGCCTTCCCGCTGGCTCCTACCCGCCATGTCCGAGCCGCTGGCCGCGCGATCCATGCGGGGCCTCTGGCCGGAGTTGATGATGGCTCTGCGCGCCGTCTCCGGCCAGGACATCGACGTGATCGTCGACGCTGGCCGCTCCGAGAACGCCCACGGCCGGGAGGCGCTCTGGCGCGACAGCGACCACCTGAGCGTCGTGGTGCGCAGCGACCTGGTCTCCGTGGCCGCGGCGCGTGCCTATCTGCCGGCCGTGCTGGAGGCCCGCGCCACCGCGGGGGCAGTGGACACGTCCTCCCTGCTCGTGGTCGAAGATCGAGCCCAGGAGTTCCCCTCCAAGGACATCTCCAAGGTGCTGGGCCTGCCGGTGCGTGGACGCCTTCCCCAGAGCCCGGAAGCCGGCGCTCACTTCGGCGGGGGCGCCCAGGCGACGTCCTGGAGGCTGCGTTCCTACACGCGGGCCATCGGTGCCGCCAACGCCTCCCTCGCGGACGCGCTGATGGCCCGCCGCCAGCTCATCGAGGCGGACATGCCCACCGAGACCGGAGGAGAGCAGCGATGAAGGATCAGACCCCCGACATGTCCCTGGACCTGCTCAACCTCCCGTTCCTGACCGAGAGCACCCCGGCCAAGCCGGCCCGGCCGTCCCTGATCCCCGCCTCCGCCGGCGCTCACCTGGCTCGCCCGCTGGGCACTACCCCGTCTCCCACCGATTCCGCTGAGCTGCCCGGGCTGTCCCGGCCGCTGACTGCTGTGCCCGAGCCGGCACCGCAGGCCGAGCAGAGCGCCCCGACCCGGCCGAGCAACACCACGGAGCTGACGGGCTTCTGGTCGATCGTCGACGTGTTGCGCGCCAAGGCCGTGGACTGGCACGCCGAGGAGACCGCCGACCGCATCGACCTGCCCGAGAGCGAGCTGCACGCCATGGGCTGGCGGCACATCGACCGCGCGATCATCGAGCAGATGCGTGAGAACGTGCAGACCGGCGGCCGCGACGCCGCATGGACTGCCGAAGAGCAGGCGGCACTGCGCCAGGCCACCTTCGATGCGATGTTCCGTCTGGGCCGATTCCAGGCACTCGTGGACGAGCCCGGGGTGGAGAACATCCACATGATCGGTTCCGACCACGTCTGGGTGGAGAAGGCCGGCGGCAGCATGGAGCGCCGCCCGTCCGTCTTCGAGACCGATGAGCAGATGATGGCCGAGCTCCAGTTCCTCGCCGCGAACGCGGGGGAGGAGTCCCGCCCCTTCTCTGCGGCCCACCCCGACCTGGACATGGACCTGATGGGCTCGGTCCGTCTGGCCGCCACCGCCCGCCCGGTCTCCACGCGGCCCACCGCCGTATTCCGCATCCATCGGCTGGTGAACATCACCCTGGAGCAGCTGGTCAACAACGGCACCCTGAGCCCCCTGGCCGCCGAGTTCCTCACGGCGCTCGTGCAGGCCGGCAAGACGATCGTCATCAGCGGCTTCGGCGGCGACGGCAAGACGACCCTGATGCGCGCCCTGGCGGAGAAGATCGGCCCGCTGGAGCAGATCGTGACCATCGAGAAGGAGCGCGAGCTGCACCTGGACCGGCTCGACTCTCGCCTGGTCCCGCCGATCGAGCTTCAGGCTCGCCCCGGATCGGGCGAGCGCGCCGCCGACGGCAGCACCATCGGCGAGTACACGTTGACCATGGCCATGGAGAAGGCCCTGCGTCTGAACTCCGCACGCATCCTGGTCGGCGAGGTCCGCGGTTCGGAGATCGGCGCGATGATCTCCGCGATGCAGACCGGCGCGGGAACTTACTGCACCGTCCACGCCTACTCCGGCGAGGAGGCCGTGCGCCGTCTGGTCGGCCTGGGCATGAACGAGTTCTCCGAGACCTACATGGCTCGCCAGCTGGGCTACCACATCGACGTCGTCGTGCAGATGCGCAAGGTGCCTCAGCCCGATGGCTCGGTGAAGCGCAAGATCATCTCGATCTCCGAGGTGCTGCCCGGCGACACCGACAAGGGCATTTCGGTGGCCGACCTGTTCCGCATGGGTCCCGGCGACGAGAACGCCGTGCCCGTGGCCCCTCCCGTGGACAACCGCCTGCGCAACGATCTCGAGCGCACCGGCTTCGACCTGCTGCGCCTGGCCGGAGGTGCCCGATGAGCTCGCTCCTGCTCCCTCTGAGCTTTGCCCTGGGCATCCTCGGCCTGGGCATGGCTGTCGTGAACTGGCTCTGGCCCGCCCCTCCCAAGGCCCCTGCACCCGATCCGCGCTGGCTCACCGCCCTCAAGGAACTCGGCCGCCGCATGGACCGCAACACGTGGATCATGGTGGGCATCGCCGCCGCCGTGAGCTTCTTCATTGCGCTGTTCACCGGCCTGCTCGTCTACCTCGTCGCCCTGCCCGGCGCCGTCATCCTCCTGCGCTTGGCCTTCGGCTCCGGCGGGGGATCGGCCCAGATCGAGAAGCTGGCGCAGATGGAGATGTGGACGCGCTCGCTCTCCGGCCTGATCGTCGCAGGAACCTCCCTGGAGACCGCACTGGCCGCTTCCATGCCCAACGCCGGCGACCTGATCCGGGACGAGATCGCCACGATGAATGCCCGCATCAAGGCCGGCTGGCCTACCGCAGACGCCCTCAAGCGCCTGGGCCTGGAATGGGGAGACCAGACCGGCGACCTGGTCGTCATGCAGCTGATCCTGGCCGCCAATCAGCGCGGCCAGGGCCTGGCGAACTCCCTGGACGACCTCTCCACCTCCGTGGAGGAAGAGGTCTCCAAGCGCCGGGCCATCTACGCCGACCGCGCCGGCGCCCGCCGTGAGGCCCGCATCGTGATCACCATCGTGGTGATTTCCCTGTGCCTGGTCCCCGGAATGGGCGGGCCCATGGCCGCCTACCAGACCCCGCTGGGCCAGGCGCTCTACCTCGTCCTGGCTCTGGTCACCGCAGGGCTCATCATCTGGATGACCCGCGTGGTAGCCCCGCCGCCGCAGGTCCGCCTGCTGACCGCTAGGAGCTCGTCATGATGATGATCATCATCGCCGGCATGCTGTTCGGCCTGGCCGCGACCGCGCTGATCTGGCCCCTGCTGCCCCAGCGTCCGCGCCTGCGCGCGGCGGCCTTCGACGGCACCGTGACCAGCACCTCCGGAGGCGGCGCGCTCTCTTGGCAGGAGCGGGCCTCGCAGTGGACGATGCGCACGCTGCCGCCGGCCCTGGTCAACGGCCTCACCGACGCCGACCTGGACATCCTGGGCACCACCCGCAGCCGCCACACCTGGGCCAAGATCTACGGCGCCACACTCGTGTTCGTGGTCTGCCTCGCCCTGAGCGTGGCCGCACAGGTGCTCTACTCCCTGCCGCTGTGGCTGTCCCTGCTGATCAGCCTGCTCGTCGCCGCCGTCGCCTGGCTGGCACCTGACTCGGCCGCCCGCAAGCGAGCGACCAAGGCACGCACTGACTTCGCACGCGCGGTCGCGGTATTCGTCGAGCTGCTGGCCTCTGAGCGCGGCCGCAACGCCCAGCCCACGGTGGCTCTGGAAAACGCAGCCGCCATCGGCGACACCTGGGCTTTCCAGCGGATCCGTCAGGAACTGGTCCGGGCTCGCTTCACCAAGGTCCAGCCCTGGACCGCCCTGGAGACCCTGGCCACGCAGCTCCACGTCCCCGAGCTCACCGATGCCGCCCGCATCATGCGCCTGAGCGGAGACAATGGGGCCAGCGTCTACGAGCCTTTGCGCGCGTTGGGTCGCAACATGCGCGTGCGGATGCTCAACGCCGAGGCAGCCCGTGAGAATGAGGCTTCCGGCCGCATGAAGAACATCATCATGTTCATCGCGTTGATGTTCACGCTAATCGTCCTCACCCCTCTGATGCTGACGCTGATGAGCGCGTGAGACGCGCGAGCTCCTCCCGGAGATCGTGATCTCCCATCCACCCACCCACCCGCATCGGGACCGTCCCGAGGCCATCTCCACCACACGAGGGGACTCACCATGAACAAGCTGATGCAGCAGTACCTGATCCTCCGCGCCTGGATCCAGGACAAGCACGAGGACGAGACCGGCGCCGAGACCATCGAGATCATCCTCGGCGTGCTCGCCGCCGTCGTGCTGGCCGCCCTGGTCTGGGCCGGCATCAACACCTTCGCCACCAACAAGGTCGGCGAGCTGGGCTGACTAGACCAGCCAGGGACGGAACACCACGAGCAGGGGGGTCACCATGAACATCACGGCACCGCTTCGAGCGCACCTCGAGGCCCATGCACGCAACGAGACGGGTTCCTCGAACATCGCCTCGCTGCTGATCGTGCCGGTGGCCCTCCTGCTCGTGTTCCTCGTCCCCCAGGCCGGCGCCTACTACCAGGCCTCGACCGTGGCCCAGTCCGCGGCCAACGCGGCCTACGCAACTTCCCGAGTCATGGGCGGCTCGAGCGCCGAGGGCCAGGCGGCCGCCCAGCAGGTCATCTCCCAGCACTCCGGCACCCTCCAGGGCGCCTCCGTGAACATCAGCACCACCGGGGAGCGGATGACCGTCACCGTCACCGGCACCGCGCCGGCCTACACCGGGCAGTGGATCAGCCCGTCCGTCTCCCGGTCCGTGACCGGGCCCGTCGAGAGGGTGGTCAAGTGAACCTCCGCGACACGTCCCTGGCCTGGCTGCGTGATGAGCGCGGCGAGTCCGGCGTCGGGCTGCTCATCGTGGCTCCGGCTATCGGACTGCTCATCGCCATCGCCGTCATGGGCGGCCGCATCGGAGCAGCACAGACCTCCATCGAGTCGGCGGCCGGCGTCGCCGCCCGCGAGGCCACCCTGGCCCGCAACCCCGGCCAGGCCGAGTCCAATGCGCGCCAGTCCGCCCGCATGACCCTGGACCAGACCGACTTCACGTGCGGCTCCCAGAACATCACGCTGGACACCTCCGCCCTGCGCAACGCCCCCGGCATCCCCGGGTCCGTCTCCGCCACCATCACCTGCACGGTGCCGCTCTCCGACCTGGCCATCCCCGGCACTCCCGGGTCCTGGACCATCACCGCCGACGCCACGTCCCCCGTGGACACCTATCGAGAGAGGGGCTGAGCATGATCGCCCGCTTCCGCGCCTGGCTCGGCCGCGAGCACGGAGAGTCCTCCCTGCTGGTCCTGATGCTCGTCCCCATCATCGTGCTCGTCGGCTTCGGCATCGGCATCGACTGGAACGGCAAGGTGCGCGCCTCCGAGGAGGCCGTCACCATCGCCCACCAGGCCGCCCGCGCCGGCGCCAACGCTGGCACCACGGCCGGAGCCGCCCGCGGCGAGGACATCACCCTGGACAGAGCGGCCGCCGCGCGCGCCGCCCAGGGGATGATCGCCGAAGCCGGAGCCACCGGCACCGTCAACGTCACCCCCACCAAGGTCACTGTGGACGTCGACGTCCCCTACACCCCACGCTTCATCCCCACCGGCGTCCTGACCGGCCACGGCCAGGGCACCGCCCAGATCCACTCGAACACCCGCTGACCGCAAGGAGACACCATGAGCCGCGTCACCAAGACCACCGCATACACCGGAGCCGTCCTGGCTCTGGCGCTCACGCTCACCGGCTGCAACGGCGGTGGCACGCCGGGTGGCAACTCCACGTCCGCGAGCGCCTCGCAGTCTTCGCTTGCGCCGATCGAGGCCGTGTCGTCGTCCGCGAACGTGTCCTCGTCCCCCGCTTCCTCGAGCTCGACGAGCGCGTCCTCGTCGTCCGCGAGCGCGTCGTCGTCTGCGCTGCCGGAGTACAAGCCGGTCACCTCGAAGAAGCCGGGGGGCCAGGAGGAGGCGAAGGCGAGCGCGTTCAAGGCGGTTGAGCTGCTCTACACGGTCTCGTCGGACGTGCTGAACAGCGGTGACGCGAAGAACGCGGATCGCCTGTCCGTGGCGGCACAGCAGGGCGAGCTGACTCAGCAGAAGGCCAACGTGGAGAAGACGCTCGCCACGGGGGCCACCTATCGGGGCGCCTCGAAGGTGGAGCTGATCGACGGCCTGGCGGGCCCGTCCGTCCATGCTGATGGCACCTTGGTCGAGAACGCCTCGGTGAACCTGCGCGTGTGCGAGGACAACTCGGGTGTGAAGATCACCGGCAAGGATGGCAAGCCTGTGGACACCGGCGCCACGCAGCGGTTCATCGTGAAGTACGCGGTGCTCTGGAACGAGGACGACGGCGTCTGGAGCGTCGTCTCCAGCGAGCTGCCTCCGCTGAACGGACCGGAGGAGACCTCGTGCTGACCCGTAACAGGTGGGCCGCCATGGCGGCCGCGGGGGTTCTGACCGCGAGCGCTCTCGTCGGCGCGACGGGGGCAGCGGCCCAGGCCACGGGGACGACCGCTGATGGGCGATGCCGTGCAGGCAGCACGGGTTCTAGCTGCCTGGTGGAGGCCACGGTGCCGGGTAAGGGACAGAACGCGCAGCCCGTGCTGGGCCGGGACGGGAAGGCCCCGAAGCGGGCGAACTTCTGCGAGATCAACGAGCCTCTGCCTGGCGACAGCGTCCCGTACCGCTGTGACGTGAACTACGACCCGGTCAATGACTGCGTGTGGGTGAACATGTCACCGCAGCCGACTCCGCCGGCGGGCAAGGATCCAGAACGGGGCGCGTGGGAGCAGTGCAACCCGAGCGATGGGCTGACGCTCGGTCAGCCAGTGAAGACGCGCTGGATGGATTCCACGCAGGCCGGGCCGGGGGAGATCCGCCAGGCCGCCCAGACAGTCGTGAAGGAGATGCAGCTCAAGGGCATCGAGATCGGCATGGTGCCGTACCCGGTGGCGGAAAACGGCACGGGTGCTGTGGGTCTGCCGGCGTGGATGTGGGTCGGGAACCCTGACGATCCGCAGGCGTGGGGGCCGTACACGGTCTCCAAGGACGTGAACGGGATCGCCGTGCAGGCCACGGCGCGGCCGGTGCACGTCACCTGGGACATGGGCGATGGGACGCAGGTGGTCTGCGACGGTCCCGGCACCGTCTACGAGGACCGCTTCGGCAAGCAGGAGTCCCCGGACTGCGGGCACACGTACATGAAGATGTCCAACCCCACCTACAAGGTCACGGCGATCACGACATGGTCCGTGGAGTGGACGGCCCAGGACCAGTCCGGGGTAATCGAGACCGTGACGCGCTCGTCGCAGGACGTGCGAATCGGGGAGTTCCACGCCCTGAACGTCCGGCCGTGAGCAATCGCCGGGGCAGACCTTTGGTCTGCCCCGGCGTGTTGTTTCCAGACACGGACTCGGACGAATCGGATTGGGATACTCTGTGACCATGCGCACGCCCCCGTCGAACCCTCGCCCCACCAGGCGCACTGGCGGTCGCCCGTCCAAGGGAGACCGCTTCAGCGTGACCACCAAGCTCCCCCGGTCCTACGAGCAGAAACTGCACGCCCGCGTGGACTACCGGGGCGAGACCGTCACCGACTACGTCGCATCCCTGATCCTGGCCGACCTCGACGCCAACGAGGTCCCCGAGTCGAACGGACAGGAGGCCTTCGACGTGAAGATCGCCTGAGCATGCAAGAAGGCGGCCCCGCGCCAACGGAACCGCCTTCTTGCGACTAGCACCCCGCCAAGGGTGCCGGTCTGAAGATTTCAGTTGTTCGAGAGCTGCTTCTCACTCGCCAGTGAAGCTCTCGATCTCGGGTGGATCCCCGCCAAGGGATCCGGCTCTGTCCCTCCCTGGAAGGAGGCACGTTGCTGTTGTCGTGCCCAAGTCTACCCAAAATCCCTCTCCGCGACACGTCCCCCCTCCCGTCGGCCGTGTCCTCGGCGCCGTGCCTGGGGGAGTCCACCCTCACCCGGCTGCTGCGTCATCGCCGGAAGCCGGCCCGGCCCGTGCGGGGTCGGATCACGAATCCGTGCCGTCAGAACTGGCGCCGGCCCTCGCGTGCCCGGGAGGGCGACATCGACGTGATCTTGGCCGCGGTGCCCTCCGGCTCCCGGCGTCTGGAGCACCTGGGCGACGCCGTTCCCGCCCTGCGGGCACTGCCTGCCTGGCAGGACCTCTCCCGGACCCGTCGGCGGCTGATGGAATCTCTGGTGGGTGCGCTGGTGGCCTGCGCGGACTGGTCGAAGATGATCTCCCGTCCCGGGCACAAGCGCCTGGCGAAGATGATCGGCCGGAGCGCCTCGACGGTGACCGCGGCCATCGCCTGGCTGATGCGACACGGGGTGATCGGACGCGTCGCCGCCGGACGCTCTGCCGCCTACGCGACCCCGGACGAGCGTGGCAAGCGGATCAACGAGGCGGCGGTCTACGTGCTGTGCTGCACCGCCCACCTGGACGTGGAGAAGATCCTCGCCAGGCACCGTGCCGACGCCGCGGCCGAAGCACGGGAGCGTGCAGGTCAGCGTCGGATCCGTGGGGCTGTGGAGAAAAACTGGCACCCTTCCTCGCTAGAGGATTCACTTACTAGAACTCGTAGAGGAACCACGCACGCGCGCGACCGCGGACTCGTCGAGCTCTGGCCCTGCAACCGCGCAGTGGCCACCCGTCGTCAGCAGCTGGCCGCCGCCCGCACCGTCCAGGATCGCGCTCTGGGTCTGCGCGTGCTCTCGGCCCGGGACGTCCGCTCGCTGATCCGTCCCTTCCTCGAGGCCGGCTGGACCCCGGCCGACCTGCTCCACGCCCTGGACCACACCCCCCAGGGCGCGCACCGGCTCCACAGCCTGGACGCCGGCCAGAACACCGCTCGAGCTCGCGGCTACCTGCGGTGGCGCCTGGAGCACTGGAAGGACGCCGGCGGGCTCGTGCTCGCCTCAGCCTCTGCCCGAGCTCGTGAGCGGGCGGAGGCGGCGCGCGAGGCGATGCACCGGGATCGCCAGGCGGATGCGCGAGCGCGTGCGGCGGCCGCGGGAGTGGAGTCTCCGGCTCGAACCGCGGCCCTGGCGGCCATGCGGATGCTGTTCCGGCAAGGTGGCGCGGAGCGTGACAGCCTTGAGGCGACCCACCTCACCGCCTAAACTGACCTCAGATCAACTTAGAAGGGACATCGGGGGACCGCCCCAGCCTTCTACCCCGTGAAGACCTCTACCCACGCGAGCGGAGACACGCCCCATGCGCACTCTCAAAGGCCTTGCGGCCCTGCTGGCCCTGACCGCCCTGGTGGTCGGCATCCCCGCCGCCCTGATCCTGCTGGCCGGCAACCCCATCCCCAGCACTGCCGAGCTCCAGCAGGCCCTGACCGGCATCGACTTCGGCGGCACGTTCCTGATGGGCACCGTGCTGCCACTGATCGCGTGGGGCTTCTGGGCCTCCTTCGTCTACTCGCTCGTGGTCGAGGTGATCAGCCTCATCCGCCGCGTCGAGACCCCCAACCTGGGCGGAGCGCTGCGCCCGCAGCAGGCCCTGGCCGGCGCGCTGATCGCCGCCGTGCTCGCTCTCGGCGGTGGCAGCCCCGCCTTCGCCCTGACCCCGCAGGACACCGCCTCCACTCCCGCCGCCGTCGCCATGGCCCAGGAGGGCCAGACCACCCAGGACACGACCCAGGACACCCCTGCCGCCGCAGGGGAGCGGACCTACACCGTGCAGGAGGGCGACACGCTCTGGGGCATCGCCCGGGACGAGCTGGGCCAGGGCAGCCGGTGGGGCGAGATCGCCGAGCAGATGCGCTCCACGCCCCAGGCCGACGGCCAGACCCTCACCGATCCCGACCTCATCATGACCGGCTGGACCGTGGAGCTGCCCGACGGCCCCACCGGCGCCGGCTCCACCTCCGCGACACCGGCCCCCTCCCAGCAGGCCCCCGCCCCGGCGCAGACCGACACGGACGCCCAGCCGGTCCCCGCCCCGGCGGCGCCCTCCGCATCGGCGTCGGCCGAACCCTCCGCCCCTGCCGACGACTCGGCCACGCCGGCCCCCGAGGCGGCCGCCGCCCCGAGCGCCGCCTCGGACCCCACGCCGGCCCAGGACGCCCAGCACCCCCTGCCCGGCGAGGCCGTGTCTGCGGCACCCTCCACGGCCCCCGCCGAGCAGGAGGGCCCCTCCGCCGTCCCCGGCGGCGCGTTCACGCAGACCGCGCCGGCCCCCGCCGATCTGTCCTCCCACCAGGAGCAGGCCGCCCCGGAGGAGGTCCCCGCATGGGCCACCATTGGCGGCATCGGCGCCTTCGCCGCGGCCGGACTGCTGGGCATCGTCGGCCTGCGCCGCCAGCTCCAGCGCCGCCGCCGCCAGCCCGGCCAGTCCGTCCCCATGCCCGAGGAGCAGACCGCGCAGCTGGAGACCCAGCTGCGCGTGGTCGCCGAGCCCGAGCAGGCTGAGGAGCTCGACGTCGTCCAGCGCTGGCTGGCCCGCTGGGCCCACGAGAACGGCCAGGACCTGCCTGAGCTGTTCCTCGTGCGCGTCTCGCCCGAGCAGATCGCCCTCTACCTCATGGACCCCGCGCAGCTGCCCGAGCCCTTCGTGGCCGAGACCGACGACGGCGTCGTCTGGACGCTGGCCTCCGGCTCCATCGACATCGACCCCGACCTGCCCGCCGCCCCCTACCCCTCGCTGGTCACCGTCGGCCAGGACGACACTCGCTCCCAGGTCCTGCTCGACCTCGAGCGCCTGGGCACCCTCGGCATCGACGGCGACCCCCAGCTGACCACCCAGGTCCTCGATGCCATGGCCGTGGAGCTGGCCACCTCCAGCTGGTCCGAGAACGTCACCATCACGCTCGTCGGAGTCGCCGACGGCCTGGCCAAGGTCGTCAGCGACGGCCGCGTCCGCCAGATCGACGACCTGGACCAGCTGATCGGCCAGCTCGACGGCAAGGCCAAGGACATCCGCCGCGCCCTCGACGAGCAGGACGCCGCCACCCTCGACCAGGCCCGCGCCGCCAACCAGGAAGAGGCCTTCGGCCCCGAGATCGTCCTGCTGGGCCTGGAGCCCACCCCCGCCCAGGCTCGTCGCCTCACCGACCTGGCCGGCGCCATCCCGCGGCTGGGCATCGCCGCGGTCACCACCGCCAACCCCCTGGCCTCCGACTGGATCCTGAACCTCGAGGACGAGGACCACGCCGACCTGCTCCCGGTCAATCAGCACCTGCGCCCGCAGAAGATCACCCCCGAGGAGGGCGAGCGGATTAAGGAGCTGCTGGCCACCGCCCTGGAGGACCCCCGCTCCACCGGCCGTGGGACGACCGCCACGATCGACATCAACACCGTCCTGGACGAGCGCCCCCACCTCAGCGCGGTGGCCGATCTCGAGGAGATGCTCCACGAGGAGGAGAACACCCAGGACCTGCCCCTGACCCCCGAGCCCGCGGTCCCCGCCGCTGAGACCGCCGAGGACGAGACCGATCCGGCCGAGGAGAACGAGGAGGACGTGCTCGCCGCCCAGACCGCCCGCCACACCCCGACCCCTGCGCCCGCCCCGCACGACACCATGGACGAGGACGAGGACGAGGAGAGCCAGGACCAGGCCGCGGCGGCCGCCGTGCCGACCGAGCCCGAGCCCGAGCCCGAGCCCGAGCCCGAACCGGCCGCGACCGCCGAGCCGGCGCAGCAGGAGGCGGCCACCGATCTCCACGACACGTCCCCCGCGGAGGACGAGGACGAGGACGAGAAGGACGCCGCCCCCGAGCAGCTGGCCTCGACCGACCCGCAGAAGCAGATCGACCTGGACGCCGCACACCTGCTGGAGCAGGCCACCACCCAGGCCCCGATGATCCTGATGCTCGGCGAGCTCAAGCTCGTCGGCGCCCAGGGCCAGGCCCCCGTCACCGCGGCCACCGGCGAGGTCTCGACGACCCAGACCGCCCGCTGCGTCGCCCTGGCCGCCTACCTGGCCCTGCACCCCGGCGCGAGCGCCGAGGCCGTCCACGCCGCGTTCTGGCCCACCCAGCGCTCCGACGGCAAGTCCGCCTCCAGCAACCGCAACAAGCTCACCGGCCAGGCCCGCCGCCTGCTCGGCCAGGCCGCGGACGGCACCCCCTACCTGCCCGCCGTGGGCGGCGAGGGCTACCGCGTCCACGAGGACGTGCTCACCGACTGGCAGGTCGTGCAGTCCCTGATCGGCGATGACCCTGTGAAGGCCTCCACCCCCGCCCTGGTCGCCGCCATGCGTCTGGTGAGGGGAGTGCCCTTCGAGCACGCCAAGGCCTCCAACGTCGCCTGGACCGAGACCCTGGTCCAGGAGATGGTCCAGACCATCTGCGACGCCGCCCACGAGCTCGTGGCCCGCTCCCTGGCCGCCGGCCACCGCGAGCACGCCCAGCTGGCCGCCCGCGTCGGCCGCGCGATCGACCCCGCCAACGAGGCCGCCTGGCGCGACGCTCTGGTCACCGAGGCCGCCGCCGGCAACCACACCGAGGTCACCCGCCTGATCGAGAAGCTCTACTCCTACCTGGAGTCCTTCGAGGAGGACCTCGAGCCCGAGGTGGAGACCACCGCCCTGATCGAGGAGCTGCGGGCCCATGGCTACCGTGTCGCCTGATCTCCACGACACGTCCCCCGCGGCCACCGACCCCGCGCCGGCGCCCTACACGGTGCCGCCGCGGACGGTGCGCACCCTGATCGGCCCCGGCGTGGCCCTGGCTGCCCTGCTGGGCATCACCGGCGCCGCGGTCGCCGGGCTGCCCGTGCTCATGGTCCACGCCGCGCTCGCCCTGATCGCCCTGGCCTGCCTGGGCATCTACATGGCGCGCGTGGACCGGGCCCACCGGCTCATCCCGAACTGGGCCGTGGCCGCCCTGGGCACCATCAACCTCGGCGCCGCGGTGGGGCTGCTGGTCACCGGCTACGGCGCCTGGGCCCTCCAGGGGCTGGTGGTCACCGTGATCGCCGCCGTCGTGCTGATGGTGATGCACCTGATCGGCGGCACCGGCATGGGCGACGTCAAGCTCGTCACCGTGGCTGCCCTGGCCATCGGCGCCCACGGCCCCGGTGCCTGGGTGCTGGCCATCCTGGCCAGCTACGTGCTCGCCGCCCTGTTCGGCGCGGTCCCGGCCCTGCTGCGCGGCCAGCGCAAGACCCGCGTGCCCATGGCCCCGTACCTCGTCGCCGGGCACGTGCTCGCCTTCCTCGCCGTCCTGGGCTACCTGGCATCCTGACCAGGTGCCCCGCACCTTCTCCGCCCGCGACCGCCGTGCACTGACCGGCCTGCTCACCGCCGGGCTCAAACACGCCCAGCTCGACGACCTCACCGCGGCCCACCCCGTTCCCGGCGACCCCGGCCACGACTCCGGCAAGACCGGCCGCGTGGGCCTGATCGTGGCCACCTGGCTCGCCAGCGGCGACCACACCGGACTCACCCGCGCCCTCGAGCTGCTCGAGACCGCCAAGCTGCCCCCGGCCCGCCACGCCGACCTCGCCCGCCTGCAACGGAAGGCCGGCCTGGACCCCACACCACAACCCACGCCAGAAGCCGAGCCAGAAGGCACCCTCGCCGCGGATGGTGCGACGGAGCCGCCGCTGCCGGCCGAGGAAGCGGCGCCGCCCGCACCTCCGCGACACGTCCCCCTGGTCCTCCTCCAGGACCTGGCAGAGGACCACCCCGCGGTCCAGGCCCTGCTGGCCGCTGGCCTCGACGTCGGGCACCTCGAGCACACCTCGACGATCCCCGCCGACGCGCTGCTGCTGCACCCGGCGCATGAAAGCTGACCCCGGAACGGGGAGGGACATCAGCGCCGGATGCCGGCCTTATGGGAAGTGAGGGCCGGCCACGGCCCCGACCATCTCCGACCGAGGAGCACCCATGTACACGATCTACACCAGCCCCGGCTGCGGCCCCTGCATGGCCGTGAAGGCCCACCTGCGCGCCCACAAGATCCCGCACACCCTCGTCGACGTCTCCCAGGACCCCGCGGCCGTCGAGAAGCTGCGCAAGATGGGCTACTCCAGCGCGCCGGTCACCGTGGACGAGGCCACCGGGGAGCACTGGCACGGCTACCTCCCCGACCGCTACGCCTCCCCGGCCCCAGAGGCCGCGCCGGCCGCCGACATGCAGGCCACGATCGACCTGGGCCCCGTCGAGGCCGGAGAGCACGTGCTCTGGGACCCCCACCAGGGTCACCTGCTGATCATCGGCGACCGCGACAGCGGCAAGAGCGTGATCCAGCGCGGGATCATGGAGACCGCGGTCTCCGTGGGCTGGCAGGCCTGGGGCCTGGGCCTGCCCGGGGAGCTGGACAAGGTCGAGGACCATCGGTACGCGCAGGTGGTCACCGCCGACGTCAGCGACCAGCTCAAGCGCATCCGTGCCGCCAGCGAGCTGATGCGCGAGCGCTACCACCTGGTGGAGGTCGCCTCCCTCGCCAAGGAGCGCCCCGAGCCCTTCCAGCCCATCGTGCTCGTCCTGGACGACTACGCCCATCTGCGCCAGCGCTGGGCCGACCTCGCCCCGGCCGGGGAGCACGAGGCCGACGTCGCCGAGAACCTCCTGCTGGGCATCCACCGCCTGGGCCGCTCCGTCGGCATCCACCTGTCCGTCTCCTGCCGCGGCATCACCCACCACCTGGGCCAGACCATGGCCGCCGGCTCCACCGTGGTGCACACCTCGCTCTGGCGCAGCTCCCTGGAGACGGAGATGGCCCATGCCAGGTGACCGTCGCCGCCTGGCCCGCCACCGCAGCCGCCACTGCGGCGCCCACACCCTGGCCGCCGAGCTCGCCCTGCTGGCCCACGCCGGCCAACCGACCCCGGACGGCGACACCGACGATCTCCACGACACGTCCCCGCCCGCGGTGCTGCCCGGCCAGCTCGACGCGCTGGACCTGCTCCCTACCGAGGAGGCTTAGCGCAATGTAGGGTTGCCCTAACTGTCAGATCGACCGGAGGTCCCCATGGCCTACTCCAACCGCGAGCGTCCCGGAGGGCGCGCTGGCCTGCGCGACAACACCCCCACCACGTTCCGCCCCGTGGCCTACCGCAACCTCGCCGCCCGCAAGAACCTGTGGGCGGACTACACCACGGGCCGGGGCGTGTTGGACAACGGGCAGGCGGTGCCGCCGAAGATCGGCCCGCGTCGGAAGAACCCGAACCTCACCGACATGCTCGACACTGCGGCCGCCGTCGGTGTGGACCGGATCTTCTTCACGGGCAAGACCCCGGTGGCCACGCCGGGCAAGCGCCACTGGCTGCTGGTGCAGACTCCCGGCTGGATCGACGGAGGACACAACCTCGGCTCCCCGGCCACCGGCCGTTTCGAGCACCGCCAGACCGGCAAGCGCATGCTGGTGCAGTTCGTCTCCGGGTGGTTCGGCGACGCCCCGCTGAGCCCGGATCAGGCCCGCCTGGCCTGGCAGGCCACCGAAGGCATCATCGGTGCGCACTTCCGCGGAGCCAAGCTCATGGACAGCCCCACCGCCACCGGCGCCAACCTCTGGGCCCTGACCCTGCCGAAGAACCTCGAGCCGTACCCGCTGACCGAGGACATCGCCGAGGAGCTGCACCGCACCTCCGGCCAGCACCACGTCGAGCACCTCGTGGCCGGATCCTCCTCGGGCACTCACCCGGACTGCATCCCCCTGCACGACCCGGCGAAGACCCCCAAGATCGATGGCTTTGCCTACGTCGACGGCCGCTTCATGTACGGAGCCATGTGCAGTGAGCTGGGCATCGGCCCCGGGTACCGGCTGCGCCGCGACGACACCGCGGACATGCTCCGGGAGAACCCCTACGCCCGCGCTCGCGTGCACGTGCAGTTCAAGGTCCCCGACACCTGGGACCACATCGGCCTGATCGGCGTCCAGCACGAGAAGGCTTCCGAGGGCTGGTACTGGCCCAACCGCCCCGGCGCTACCGGGAGCGCCTGGATCGACGCCGCCGAGTTCTTCGTCGCCGCCCGCCACGGCTGGCAGCTGGACCCGATCGAGTCCGTCGCGTTCACCACCGATGTCCCCGGCGCCCGCGACCGCGACCGGCGCGTGCGTGCACGCCCGCTGGACACCTGGAAGGACAACCTGGTCAAGGCTCGCGCCGCCGTCGCCGGCGACCCGCTGATGGACGAGATCATCAAGACCGCCGTCTCCGCGGCACTGCGCTCGATCCTGATCAACACGATCGGCAACTTCGCGGCCCGCGGGCGCGTGCAGACCCACATCACCTTCGACCCCAAGGAGGTCCCGGCCAACGCCCCCGACGTCAAGCAGCACGGCAAGGCCTTCATCTGGACCACCAAGCCGCGCTTCGACGGCCAGGCTCAGCGCTACTACCACCCCGAGTTCGCCGTGCAGGTCTGGGGCCGGGCCCGGGCGCGCATGCTCTCCGGACCCATGGCCGGTGGCCTCCAGGGCGGGGCCCTGCACGTGCCGGCCCACACCCTGCTGGGCGTGCGCGGCGACGCGATCTACACCACCGAGGTCCCCGCTTGGTCCCTGACCGAGGAGCGTGGCGGCGGCGATGACGGCCGGGTGGGACGCATGCGCCTCCAGGGCTACGTCCCCGGACCGCTGAAGATTCCCGCCGACGAGACCGCCCGCAACAGGCTGCGCGCCAAGGCCGCGCGCCTGGGCGTGGACGCCGCCTACTCCGAATACGAGATGCAGGCCGCCCCCGTCGACGGGACGGACTACCTGCCCGGCGACGACGAGCAGGAGGCCGACGGTGAGTGACCCGGCACAGCTGAGCCCCGCCGAGCTCGTCACCCGGGTGCGCTCGGCCTACGGACTCACCTGGGCCGAACTCGGTGCGGCCATGAACCGCTCCCCGCGCATGATGCAGAAGATCGCCCGCGGGGAGACCTCGGGCGAGTCCTACCGGGACGCGCTGACCGAGCTACACGAGACCGGCGCCGTCTCCAAGGCACCCCGACGTCGACGCAACGCGGCCGGCAAGATCGTGCCCGTGCGAGCCAAGCGAGGTGCCAAGAAGCCCACCGTGGTCCCCAAGGACACCCGGCGCGGGCCCTCCCTGACCCGCCACTCCACCACGACCACCCACCTGCCCGACGGCAACCGGATCGTGCGGATCCAGCTGCCCAAGACCGTCGGATCGCCCGAGCGCGGGGCCGGCCTGCACGCGGCCCGCATGTCCATCGTCAACGTCGCCCGCGGCGCCCGCCACCAGGACAAGCGCGTGCACATCCGCGCCACCGTGGACATCGGCGGCGGCCGCACCCGCACCTTCGACGTCGGCTCCAAGGGCGGCTACCTGGCCGCCGACGTCGTCTCCGACGTGCGCGACCGCAACGGCGGGGACATGGGCGGATGGATCGCCTCCCAGATGGGCGACCGCTACGCCCGCGACGCCGTCACGCAGGGCCAGCTGGTGGGGCTGTCCGTGACCAGCTTCAACGCCGTGCGCTCCAAGGAGGAACGCGTGGCCCAGGATGAGGCCGGCGCCCGCCGGTGGGGACGACGAGGAGGACGCACCCGATGGGGATGAATCAGCACGAGAAGCCGGCCCCGCCGGCACGCCGGTGGGACGAGGCCCTGGACCCCCACGCCCACCAGGGCCCTTACCGGCCCCCCGCGGCACTGCTGGACATCCTCGCCCGCGCGGCCGGGGCCAACTCCTACGAGGCGGCCACCACCGCCGTGCGCCACCGCGCGGCCAGTGCGGCCACCGAGCTGCACGAGGCGGGCCTGGACCCGCGGGTGATCGGCCTGATCGCCGAGCCGCGGGTCAACGAGCTGCTGGGCGTGGCCGAGCGCTCGGCCCGCTCCCTGCGCCAGCGCGACCGCCAGTTCCCCGAGCCGGTCACCCGCGGACGGCTCTGGTGCGAGCCTGACGTCGTCGACTACCTGGCCTTCAAGCACGAGACCTCCCCCCGCCCCGGAGCGCTGCACAGCGCGCGTGTGGCCCAGCGTGAGCAGGCCCAGACGCGCGGAGCCCGCCCCTAGACTGACCGGCATGAGCGAGGACTTCACCGACGGCACCGGCCTCTGCCCCCACTGCGGACACCACGTGGCAGCCGACCTCGTCGGCCAGGCGCAGGTGAGCCCGACCTGGAATCCGCGCTACGCGCGACACTCCTCCGTGGATCCGGCCTTGGCGCCCCCTATGCCCGAGGCGAGGGACACGATCGCGGGCTACGCCTGCCAGTTCTGCCAGGGAACGATCGCCTTCCTCGAGCACTGGCAGAAGGTCGAAACCGACGCCGCCGGGCATCCGTCTCTGGAGCGCGTCAGGCGGACGATGATCGTCCCGGCCAAGCCCCCGCGGCAGCTTCCCGAGGCCACCCCGGAACCCGTGCGCTCGCTCTATGCGGAGGCCAGCATCTGCGAGGACGCCGGGGCACTGCGCGCCGCCGGCGTCCTCTACCGCGCGGCCACCGAGGAGATGGTCAAGGACCAGGGCGGCACCGGCCGGGACCTCAAGGCCAAGATCAACAGCCTGACCCCGCGGCTGGACGCCGAGGTGCTGGAGGACCTGCACGAGTCCCGCCTCGTGGGCAACGACAGCATCCATGTCGGCGTGCAGTACGCCGCCGAGGAGATCGCCGACGTCGCCGAGCTGCTCTGGGAGGCCGCCTTCGTCCTCTACGAGCAGCCGGCCCAGAAGGCCAGCATGCGCGCGGCCCGCAAGGCCCGCCACGACGCCGCCCGCGGCCCGCGCGCGGCGTCGTGATCCCGGTCTACGAGCCGCCGGCCTTCCGCAGTCCCGAGGAGGTCCACTCCGCGCTCTACCAGGACGCCCCCTACGTGCGGGTCATGCTCCCCGACCGGGGACGGGTCGATGCGATGGCTGCCCGCTGGTCGAGCACCCATGTGCTGATCGCCTGGGAGGAGCCGCCCGGCACCGAACGGTTGCAGGCATGGGTGCCCGCTGGGTGGGTCACCCGCATTCGGGCAGAAGAATCGGCCTGGCGCGCCCCCTACGGGCGCACGCACGGCTAGGCCGCGGTCAGCACGGCGCCTGCGTGCGCGGGCACCAGCCCGTGGGCGGCGGCGTACTGGAAGCGCAGCATCTGGGCCAGGTGGGCCTGGGCTTGCATGAACGCGAGGACCTGAGCGGCGTCGGGCCGGTAGGCGGTGCCGTCGGCGGTCTGGGCGCGCACCATCTCGGGGCGGTCGTGGGCGACCCAGCGGGCCACCTCGGAATCTGTGGTCGGCAGGGACGTGGTCATCCGCCCTTGCCAGGACACCTGGATCATCAGGGACACCTCCACCCTTACGTTGATCTGACGTCAACATACTAGGTGGGCTGGCAGGTGGAGGGCAACAAGCTCTGGACGCGCGAAAGCGCCCCGCGAGGTTCCTGCGACTGTCAGATCAACGGGAAAGCGGGGCGCTTCTGGGGTCCAGTCTAGGCGACCAGCGCCGCCGGCGGGAAGGCGTCCGGGGTGTCGATGAACCGCCGCAGCACCTGGCAGCAGTGCCACCAATGGCAGGCTGCGGTGCTCGCATGCGCGCGCTCGCTGTCGGTCACCACCTCGCTGGCCTCGGCCAGGGCGGCCTCCAGGTGCTCGACCTCGATGCTCATGGCTCCTCCGATCCGCGGGTGTCCTTCACCGTGGATAAGGCCGTCGCGCGGCCGTGATGTCCCTTCTGGGCGCCAGGCAGAGCGAAGCCCTCCCGGCGCGGAGGGGGGATGGCCAGGAGGGCTCCTAAGTCGCAGGCCCTACGGGATGGGCTCACGTTCGACCTGTGCAAACCGTAGCAGGGGCAGTGGTGACGGGGGGAGGGTTGTGGATAAAGGTTGCGGGTGTATGGAATGACGCGTATGGTTTGACGTGTATCGCTAGACCTACGTGAGGTGATTCTGTCGCCTCCAGATTGAGAGAGCACCCCCATGACCACCTTCTACTACTCCGTCAACGAGATGGCTCGGCAAGCCGGCTTCACCTCGCCCTCCACCTGGACCCGCATCAAGAACGACCTGCGCGCCCCCGACGCCGTCATGGTCAGCAAGATCCAGGGCGCCGGCTGGACCCTGGATAGCTGGGAGGACGCCGCCAACAACGAGCTGCACACCCGTCGCGAGCCCCTGATGAAGGCCATCACCCGCCTGCGCCTCGAGGAGGAGGCCCTGCGTCAGGAGTACGGCGTGACCGACCAGGACGAGCCGGCCGACCAGAAGGCGGAGGGCTGAGCCATGAACGCTATCGAGCTGAAGTGCCGCCGAGAGGCCCTCGGTCTGTCCCGCGACGCCCTCGCCGACACCCTGGGTGTCGCGGAGAAGAGCATCACCCGCTGGGAGTTCGGCAAGAACCCGCCGCGGGACTGGTCCTGGATCGACTCGGCCATGACCCGCCTGGAGGACTACCGCGAGCGCCTCGTGGAGGAGCTGATCGCCGAGACCTTGCGCGTGCATGAGCAGGCCGGTGCCGCGCTGATGTTGACCTACGCTTCCCGCGGTTCCTTCTACAGGTGGTTGCCGGAGATGGAGGAGCCGGACATGGGTGATGGCATCGAGGTGATTCCCGTGGAGCTGCACCGGGCGGCCACCGCCGAGGCTGCGCGCCGGCTGCGGGTGAGCCATGGGCTGCACGCTGTGATTGAGGCTGTGCCCACTCCGCAGGAGCGTGAGGGGGCGGGCTCGTGAGCGTGCGTCGATGGGTCTCGAGCGTCGTCGCCGTGGTGGCTACTCTGGGTGTGGCTGGCGCCGTCGGGGGTGGACATGTGCAGGGGGTCCAGGTGCCAGAGGTGAAGCTTCCCAAGGTGGCGCTGCCCAGCGGAGTGGAGCTGCCCTCACTCGGCGACACGTCCCCGACGCCGGCGGCCGGACCGGTCGGGGGCCAGCTCGAGCAGCTGGCCCTGACCTCCGCGGCACCGGCCAGCGCCTACACGCGAGACGCGTTCGGCCAGCGCTGGGCGGACGTGGACCGCAACGGCTGTGACACCCGCAACGACGTGCTGCGGCGCGACCTGACACAGGTGCAGATCAAGCCCGGCACGCAGGGGTGCAAGGTGCTCTCCGGCCAGCTCGTGGACCCCTACAGCGGCGCTACGATCCCCTTCTCCTCCCAGGACTCCCAGGCCGTGCATATCGACCACACGGTCTCTCTTGCCGATGCCTGGGCCTCCGGGGCGTGGGCGTGGGACGAGTCCCAGCGCACGGCGTTCGCCAACGACCCGGCGAATCTGCTGGCCGTGGATGGGCCGGCGAACACCTCGAAGTCGGATGCGACCGCGGCGGACTGGCTGCCGGACACCGTTGCGGGCCGATGTGAGCTCGTGGAGCACCAGGTGGTGGTGAAGGCCAAGTGGGGGCTGAGCGTCACCGAGCGCGAGCGCGCGGCGATGCGCAGGGTGTTGGCCTCCTGCCCGGCTGGGTGAGCGAGGCCGTAACGTGTCCGGGGGGTGGGTGACCATGCCCCTGAACGGATGGACGATGCTGGCGCAGGTGGAGGTGCGAGCGATGACGACTACCACGGGTACCGACCTGGCCCCGAGGCTGCGCGCGTTCAAGCACCGCCTGGACCCCAACCCCGCCCAGGCCACCCTGCTGGCCCAGTACGCCGGCGCCGCGCGCGTGGCCTACAACATGCTCATCGCCCACAACCGGGCCGCCCTGGCCGCCGGTGCCGCCCGTCGCACCGAGCTGGCCGAGACCGGGCTGGCCGGCCCCGAGCTGGCCGCGCGCATGAAGGCCGAGCGCGCCGCCGACCCCACCCTCCGCGTGGCCAGCTACCAGTCGTACGCCACGGCCCACCTGACCCCGCTGATCCGCCGCCACCGCGAGGCCGCCGCCGCGATCGCCGCCGGCGCCGACCCGGCCGAAGCATGGACCGACGAGCGATACGCCGAGCCCTGGATGCATACCGTGCCCCGCCGCGTCCTGGTCTCCGGTCTCCAGAACGCCGCGAAGGCCACCGAGAACTGGATGGCCTCCGCCTCCGGCACGCGCGCCGGCGCGCGCGTCGGCCTGCCGTGGTTCAAGAAGAAGGGCCGGTCCCGGGACAGCTTCACCATCCCCGCCCCCGAGGTCATCGGCGCCGCGGGCACCCCCTACAAGCGCGGCGAGCCCCGCCGCGGGGTGATCACCGACCATCGGCACCTGCGCCTGGCCTCCCTGGGGACCATCCGCACCTACGACAAGACCAGCCGCCTGGTCCGCGCCTGCCGCCGCGGCGCCCAGATCCGGTCCATGACCATCTCCCAGGCCGGCGGACGGTGGTACGCCTCGATCCTCGTTGCCGATCCCACCCCCATCCGGACCGGGCCCAGCCGTCGCCAGCGCGCCAACGGCGCCGTCGGCGTGGACCTGGGCGTCAAGCACCTGGCCGCCCTCTCCACCGGCGAGGTCATCGACAACGGCCGCCCCGGTGCCCGCCAGGCCGCCCGCCTGACCCGCCTCCAGCGCGCCTACGCCCGCACCCAGCCCGGCTCGAACCGCCGCGAGCGCGTGCGCCGGCAGATCGCGGCACTCCAGCACGGGATCGCCCTACGTCGGGCGGGGCTGCTGCATCAGGTGTCCACGAGACTGGCGACGGACTTCGCGGTGGTCGCCCTGGAGGACCTGAACGTGGCGGGGATGACCCGTTCGGCCCGCGGGACGCTCGAGGCGCCGGGTAGGAACGTGGCCGCCAAGTCCGGGTTGAACCGGGCGATCCTGGATGCCGGGCTGGGGATGCTGCGCCGGCAGCTGGACTACAAGACCTCCTGGGCAGGGTCCCAGGTGAAGATGATCGACCGATTCGCGCCCTCCTCGAAGGTCAAGTCCCTGGAAGTGGTGTAGCCGTCTTCGAGGTTGTAGGGGGCTTGTACCTGTCAGGTCTGCAGGGTCGGCATCACCTCCGTGCTCATCACGGTCTCTTGCTCCGTGGTCAGGGGCTCACGGCACCGGGCGAGCAGTTCCAGGCCGAGATACCGGCGGCCTTCGGCCCACTCATCGGTCTGCTCGGCCAACACAGCCCCGACCAGACGCACCACGGCATCCCGGTTCGGGAAGATCCCCACCGAGTCCGTGCGGCGCCGGATCTCCCGGTTCAGCCGCTCGGCAGGGTTGTTCGACCAGATCTGGGACCACACGTCCCTCGGGAACGAGGTGAACGCGAGGATGTCCTCTCGTGCTGCATCGAGGTGCCCAGCCACCGCGGGCAACCTGTCCTGCACGTAGTCCAACAGGCGCTCGAACTGGGCCTGCACGGCCGGCCCGTCGGGCTGGTCGTACACGCTGTGCAGCATGGCCTTCACCGCCGGCCACATGCTCTTCGGGGTCACGGCCATCAGATTCGCCGCGTAATGGGTGCGGCAGCGTTGCCACACGGCCCCGGGCAGGTTCGCCGCCACGGCTTCCACGAGGCCGCGATGGGAGTCCGAGGTCACCAGTGCCACCCCGGCCAGCCCCCGGGCCACCAGGTCCGCGAAGAACTCGTTCCACGCCGCACCCGTCTCCGTGGTGGCCACCCTCAGCCCGAGGACTTCGCGGCGCCCGTCGGCGTTGACCCCGGTGGCGACCATGGCCACCGCGTTGATCACCCGCCCGCCCTCTCTGACTTTCATGGTCAGGGCGTCGGCGGCGAGGAACACGAACGGGCCGGCCTCGCCCAGCGGCCGGTGACGGAAAGCCTCGATGTGCTCGTCCAACTCCTGTGCCATCCGGCTGACCTGGGACTTCGAGAGCGAGTCGATGCCCAGCTGCCGTACGAGCTTGTCCATGCGCCGGGTCGAGACCCCGGCCAGGTAGC